>CAVKIR010000151.1:0-4690 GCA_963656395.1 Prevotella sp. CAG:279 | reverse complement strand
ATTATCATCAACTTCGCAAACCCGGATATGGTGGGTCATACCGGTGTGATTCCGGCAGCTGTACAGGCTATCGAGACGGTAGACGGCTGCGTAGGACGCGCAGTAGAGGCAGTGAAAGAGGTCGGCGGCCAGATGTTCATCTGCGCAGACCACGGCAATGCCGAGATGATGATTGACTATAAGACAGGCGAGCCCTGGACAGCACATACGACCAATCCGGTTCCTTTCATTCTGGTAAATGCAGATCCGGCTTACAGTCTGAGAGAAAATGGCTGTCTGGCAGATATCATTCCGACCCTCATCGAGCTGATGGGAATGGAGCAGCCGAAAGAGATGACCGGCAAGTCCCTGCTGGTTAAGGAGGTATAAGGATGGGCGTGATTCGAGCAATTTTAATGATTCTTTTTGTGCTGGTATGCATCGCACTGACCGTAGTGGTTCTGATGCAGGAAGGCAAGTCCAACGGCCTGGGAGCCATCGCAGGCGGCAATTCTTTCTGGGAGCAGAATAAGAGCCGTTCCGCAGAGGGCAAGATTGTGCTTGCAACCAAGATTCTGGCGATTGCCTTTATCGTGCTGGCACTGGTTTTAAACCTGAATATTTTTTAATTACGATATTACAAAAGAGAAAGCACTCCCGGGATGACCGAGGGTGCTTTCCGTTTTTATGCCGGAGGAACTATGGCAGATAAGACATTTGAAGATCGAAAGAAAATACTATACGATTTTATCCATGATCCGCACTATGTGCCCATGAAGCAAAAGGAGCTGGCGATTCTTCTGCAGGTGGAGAAGAAGGATCGGGAGGAGCTGAACCGGGTTCTGGACGCGCTTCTTTCTGAAGGGAAGATCTCGCTGTCAAAGAGGGGACGCTACGGAAAAGCAGAGATCAAAAAAGTCATCGGCGTGTATACAAGCCATGCCAGGGGCTTCGGCTTTGTATCCGTAGATGGCGAGGAGCAGGATATCTTTATCGGAGAAAATGATGCCGGAGACGCGTTTCTGGGCGATACGGTGGAGGTGGTCATCAAGGGGCATGCGGGAAAGCGCCCCGAGGGTGTGGTCACGAAGATCCTGTCTCACGGTCTGACCGAGGTTATCGGTACCTTCGAGCGCAGCAAGAATTTCGGCTTTGTGGTACCGGACAATCAGCGCATCAATCATGATATCTTTATTCCTTTGGAAAAAATCGGGCCGGCAGTCAGCGGTCAAAAGGTTGTGGCGGAGATTACCGATTATGGAAAGGGACGGAAGAATCCCGAGGGCAGGATTACGCGGATTCTGGGCGAGGCGGATGATCCGGCCACCGAGGTGCTGGCGATTATGTTGGCCTACGGCATTCCCACAGAATTCCCGGAGCGGGTGCTGAACCAGGCGGAGCGGGTAGCGAAGCCGGTGTCCGAGGCCGACCGGGCCGGCCGGCTGGATCTTAGGGACGAGATCTGCGTCACCATCGACGGCGAGGATGCGAAGGATCTGGACGATGCAGTGTCCCTGCGCAGAGAAGGCGAAAATTACGTGCTGGGCGTGCATATCGCCGATGTGACCAACTATGTGCAGGAGAACAGCGCTTTGGATCATGAGGCTTTAGACCGGGGCACCAGCGTCTATCTGGCGGATCGGGTGGTTCCCATGCTGCCGCGTACCCTATCCAATGGCATCTGTTCCCTGAATGCCGGGGAGGATCGCCTGGCCTTAAGCTGCATCATGACCATTGATGAGAAGGGAAAAATCATCGGCCATACCATCGCGGAAACTGTGATCTGCGTGAACCGCAGGCTCAGCTATACAGGTGTCCAGAAGGTGCTGGACGACGACCCGGAGGAGATGGCACTCTATCCGGAGCTGGTTCCCATGCTGCAGGAGATGGCGGAGGTATCAGCCCTTCTTCGGAAGCGGAGAAGAAAGCGGGGCTCCATTGATTTTGACTTCCCGGAGACGAAGGTCATTCTGGATGAGAAGGGCTATCCGATCGACATCAAGCCTTACGAGCGGAATGCGGCCACCCGGCTCATCGAAGACTTTATGCTGGCGGCCAATGAGACCGTGGCCGAGGATTATTACTGGCAGGCCCAGCCCTTTGTATACAGGATTCATGAGAAGCCGGACGGCGAGAAAATGAGCCGCCTGGGTACCTTTATCCGGAACTTCGGCTACAGTCTCCATACGGCAGGGGATGAGATTCACCCGGGCGAGGTCCAGAAGCTGCTGGATAAGATTGCGGGGACGCCCGAGGAGGCCATGATCAGCCGCCTGACCTTACGGTCCATGAAGCAGGCCAAGTATGCCACCGATTGTACCGGCCATTTCGGACTGGCGGCCACCCATTACTGCCATTTTACCTCTCCGATCCGGCGGTATCCGGATCTGCAGATTCACCGGATCATCAAGGAAAACCTGCGGGGACGCTTAAACGGCGACCGTGTGGTGCATTATGAGGCGATTCTGCCGGAGGTGGCTAAGCACTCCAGCGAGCTGGAGCGGCGGGCTGAGGAGGCGGAGCGGGAGACTGTGAAGCTGAAGAAGGTAGAGTATATGGAGCAGCATATCGGCGAACAGTTCGACGGTGTCATTTCCGGTGTGACAGCTTACGGCCTGTACGTGGAGCTGAACAATACGGTGGAGGGTCTGGTACATGTGAACTCCCTGACCGACGATTTCTATGAGTACGATGAGGCAGGAAGCGAGCTTCGAGGCGCCCGGACCGGGAAAGTCTGGCGCATCGGCGAGCGGGTACGCATCCGGGTGAAGGGAACGGACCGGCTGTGCAGAACCATAGATTATGAATTAGTGTAACGAATCGCTTACTTACGCACAGCAGTCGTAAGTGCTTCGGGTTGTGTGGATGGTTCTGAATTTTCAGCTAAAAATACGAAAGAATAGGCGTATAACCAGGCTGGAGTGAGAGGCAGACTGGGAGGTAAGAAACAGAGTAACTATTCAGGACAGCCCGAAGCACTCGCTGCTGAGGGTGTATGAACATGATTCAGGAGTGCAAAATCCCATCGGCGGAGCCGATTCTCATGGATTTTGCATTTGTAACTGTTGCGAAGCATCCGAAAGGAGTTGCCAGTGGCAAGTCCTTAGGTGAAGGTACTGAACAGTTACGAAACAGATAGATGAGGAGAATGATATGGGGAAAGAAAATTACAAGTTAGTGGCCAATAACAAGAAGGCATACCACGATTATTTCATCGACGAGACCTACGAGACCGGCATCGCCCTGGCCGGCACCGAGGTCAAGTCCGTCCGCATGGGAAAATGCAGCGTCAAAGAGGCCTTCGTCAAGGTGGAAAAGGAGGAGGTCTGGGTCTACGGCATGCACAGCAGTCCCTACGAGAAGGGCAACATCTTCAACAAAGACCCCTTACGCCCCCGGAAGCTTCTAATGCATAAATACGAGATCCGGAAGATCGCATCCAAGATGGCTGAAAAGGGCTATACGATGGTTCCCTTGAAAGTTTACTTAAAAGGCAGCCTGGTCAAAGTCGAGGTAGGCCTGGCCCGCGGTAAAAAGCTCTACGACAAACGCCAGGACATCGCCAAAAAAGACCAGCGCCGCGAGGCAGAGAAGGAATTTAAGGTGAAGAATCTATATTGAAATTCATTGAATTCTGGACTAGATGTAGCATAGTACTGACAGAGAAAATGGCGGAGTCTGACCCACTATAGAAAGTCAGTACGTTATCAGGTGCCGGCACTGATGCTGTCGGGGATTACCCTAGTGGTGTCGCCATTGATTTCACTGATACAGGATCAGGTGAAGGCTCTGAATGACGCCGGGATCCATGTGGCTTTTATCAATTCAGCGCTGACAGAAGGGCAGATTCAAAAAGCTCTTTTGTTGGCAACCCAGGGTGTATACAAGAACGAAAATCGTGGATTTTATTCGGAGGCTTAAACGACAGCCCATCGTCAGCGCCTTTACGGCGACAGCCACCGAGACGGTGAAGATGGATATCCTGCATTCCTTGCAACTTGCGAATCCGAAGGTTGTGGTGACCGGCTTTGACCGGGAAAACCTCTATTACAGCGTAGAGCATATTCGGAAAAAGGACGATTTCATCCTGGATTACATAGAAAAGCATCCGGCAGACAGCGGCATCATTTACTGCGTGACCCGGAAAAATGTGGACAAGCTTTACGAAGAACTGTTCAAGCGGGGCGTGGCGGTGACGCGCTATCACGCGGGTCTCGGAAGTGCCGAACGTAAGAAAAATCAGGAGGATTTTATTTTGACCGCTCACCGGTCATCATCGCCACCAACGCCTTTGGTATGGGCATCGACAAATTCAACGTGCGTTTCGTGATTCACTATAATATGCCTCAGAGCATGGAAAATTATGATCAGGAGGCGGGCGCGCCGGAAGAGACGGCGAACCTGCCCAGTGTATTCTTTTATTTTTCCCTCACGACCTGATGAACAATCGATTTTTACTGGAGCAGAAGGAATTCTCCGAGTTGAGCGTGGAGGAAGCCAGGCTGATCCGCCAGCGGGATACAAGACGGCTTCAGAACATGAAGCAGTATTGCAGAAACACAGAATGCCTGCGGAATTATATTTTACAGTATTTCGGAGAGGAGACAGACGCCCCTGCGAAAACTGTGGCAACTGCCATTGGGAATACACAGAGGTGGACATGACAGAGAAGGCAAAGCAGGTGGTGTGCTGCGTGACGGAGACCCGCGGG
>CAVKIR010000150.1:0-4708 GCA_963656395.1 Prevotella sp. CAG:279 | reverse complement strand
ACGTAACTATTCAGGACAGCCCGAAGCACTTGCTGCTGAGGGCGTATGAACATGATTCAGGAGTGCAAAATCCCATCGGCGAAGCCGATTCTCATGGATTTTGCATACGTAACTGGTCAGGTACTGAACAGTTACGAAGAGACAAAAGGACAACCGGAGACGCAGTCAGAAGAAGTGAAAAAGGAGATACAGGAATGATCGTAGAACAGTCCAAGCAGATCATTGCAGAGGTAAATAAAGCATTTATCGGGAAAAATGATATTATCGAGAAGGTCCTGATGACCATCTATGCCGGCGGACATGTCCTGCTGGAGGATTGCCCGGGTGTAGGCAAGACCACCCTGGCCATGGCATTCTCCAGGGTGCTGGGTCTTACCAGCAAGCGTATCCAGTTTACCACGGATACCCTGCCGTCGGATATCACCGGATTTACCATGTTCAATCGGAAAACCAACGAATTCGAATACCGGGAGGGCGCGGCGAACTGTCAGCTTCTGCTGGCGGATGAGATCAACCGAACCTCACCGAAGACCCAGGCGGCTCTGCTGGAGGTGATGGAGGAGCATACCATTACCGTGGACGGTGAGACCCATAAGCTTCCGTCTCCCTTCCTCTGCATCGCCACCCAGAACCCGGTGGGAGCGGCCGGTACCCAGCCGCTGCCGGAGTCTCAGCTGGATCGTTTCATGGTCTGCCTGTCCATCGGCTATCCGACACTGGAGAATCAGATCCGGATCCTTAATGCCCGGCGTTATCAGAACCCGCTCTATGACCTGAAGGCGGTGACAGAGGGACAGAATATCCTGGAGATTCAGAATTATCTGAACTCCGTCAAAATGACGGATGCGGTGCTCGGCTACGCCATCCGACTCTGTGAAGAGACCCGTGTGCATCCGCTGGTAGAATTGGGAATTTCCCCGCGAGGCGTGTCAGCCCTGGTGAAAATGGCCCGGGCGAATGCCGTGATTCGGGAGCGAAACTACGTGATCCCGGAGGATGTGCAGCAGGTATATCCGGACGTCTGCGCCCACAGACTGGTGCTTCGTCCCCAGGCAAGGGTAGAAGGAGTTAATGCGAAGCAGGTGCTTGAGGACATTCTGACCAGGGTAAAGCCGCCCAGTGCAGCGGGAAGGTAAGCGCCATGAGGAAGAATCGCCTGTGTTATCTGCTGCTCATGGCAGTCTTTCTAATCTTTCTTTTCTTCTTTGGCCTCCTGTATCTTCTCCTGGTGCCGGTATGTATGGCTCTGCTGGCTCTTTTTCTTCGGCTGGGTCTTCAACACGACAGCGAAAGACTTGCCCTGGAGGCAGGTATACAGCCGGGAAGCCGGGAGGATGGGAAGCTTCGGTTAAACCTGACTATCCGCCGTCAGGGAAGCATCCTGGCAGCCGGATCGATGCAGGTTCAGGTCGAATTTCACTATACCATGTACGGACTTCGAAAGGAGCGGATCTTCGATCTGCCTTTGACAGGAAATGCACTTTCCTATGAGGTGGCGATGGACACGAGCTGCCTGGGGGAGCTTTGCGTGGTATGCCGCGAAGCCCGACTTTTTGATCTGCTGGGACTTTTTTCTGCCCCACTGATAGACTTCCCCATGGTTCGTACCATGCTCTATCCGGAGTCTGTGGAGATTCGTGCAGAGCTTACGCAGGAAGCGGTCGGCTCCCCGAAGGAGGAAGGCTATCTGCAGAATCGAAAAGGAAATGATCCCAGTGAGATCTTCGATCTGCGGGAGTATGCAGCCGGAGATGATGTCCGCGCCATTCACTGGAAGCTGTCGGGAAAGCTGGACAGGCTGATGGTGAAGGAAGCCAGCGATCCGTCCCACTATCAGGTGGTACTCATGCCGGATCTGCATAGCGCAGGCATCACGCAGGAGGCGAATACAGCGAAGCTCAATACGGCGGTTGCCCTTTGCAGTGCAGCAGGGGAAGAGCTGCTGCAGCAGGGTGTGCCCTTCTGCCTGGCGATTCCGGCTCCCTACGGCCTGCACCTTCGAGAGGTTCGAAGTGCCCGGGAATTCCGGGAGGGCTTATCCCAGTGGTTGAGCATGGAGCTGCCGGAAAAGAGCGGACTGGGGCTCTCGTATTTTCGGATGGAGCATATGGAACAATATTTTTCCAGACTCCTGATCATTGCGGCGGGCAGCTATCGTGAGGAGCTTAGCAGTCTGGACGGACGGATCCGCATTACCGTCATCTGTGCAGTGGAACGGGCGAAGTTCGCGCAGGTGAAGCTGGGGGATACCTGTGATCTGGTGGAGATTCCTGCAGAGCAAAACACAAAGTAACTGGAAATAACTGGAAACTGGAGAAAGATAGAGTATGGAAGCACAGAGAATCGAGAAGCTTCGCCCAAGGCTTTGGAAAACTTCATATGGAACGGCTGTATGGGGAACCCTGCCGGCAGTACTGTCACTTCTGGGCGGCATCCTGGCTTATCACTCCTCCTGCGGAAGTCCGGCGCCTGGACTTCTTATGCTGCTTTTTCCGGCCTTGGCGACCTTACTGTGTATGGCAGCGGGAGAGAGGCTGGAGAAAAGGCAGCCTGCCTTTCGACTGATCTGGCTTATTCCCTTTCTCTGCGTCCTGCTCCTGACCGGAGGACGCTGTCTCATCGGACTGATGGATTGGATCGATGTCATACTTGTCAGATGGAATCAGGTTCGGGAGGCCGGTATTCGACTTTTGGACAATGGTATGACCGAGGAAGGACTGCGCTCTTTTTCGTTCCTGATGGCAGTTCTGCAGGCAGAACTTATCTGGTTCTTCCTTCATCGCAGCCGGAACGGCGCACTTGGCCTGTACAACCTTGGCTGGATGCTGCTCCTGCTTCTTCTGGATGATTTTCCCTCCTTTTCCTGTGCCCTTTTCCTGGCAGGACTTCTGGGCAGTGTCATGGCGGGAGCCAATCGGGAGATCTCCCTTCGGATGCGATGCTGGATGCTGGGAATGGCCGGCGTACTCTGTATCGGCGCACGCCTGGTTCCGGCTGGGGAGCTTCCCGGGATACGCCTTGGCCGGGAGGCAGCGGCGGAGGCAGTGCATACGCTGCGCTACGGGGAAAAGCTCCTTCCGGAGGGGGATCTTCGGGAGGCAGATAAGCTGAAAAGTGCGTCAAAGATCGTCATGGGCATACAGAGCGAGCAGGAAAAGTCTCTCTATCTGAAGGGCTTCGTGGGGGCAAGGCTCTTGGAAGGTACCTGGAGAGCGCTCCCGGATGCTGCCTACGGCGGGGAAGATGCGGGGATTCTGCAATGGCTTTCGGAGCAGGGCTTCGATCCCCTGACCCAGTCTGCCGGATACTATGAGCTTTGCGAAAATGCAGAAAAGCCTGAGAAAAATACCATCCTCATCCGGATGGAGAAGGGAAACCGGTATTATCTTTATGCACCGTCCTCCCTAGCAGGCATCGATATGGGAGAGGGCAGCGCGAAAAAGGATCTCTATCTCAAGTCGCAGGGGCTTCTGGGTCAGCGGCAATATAAAGAGACAGAGCTTTCCTCCGCACGGCCGGCAGAGCTGACGATCCCGGAGGCCTGGGTGACCGCTCCGGTGACCGTAGAGCAGCAGGCCTACAGCGAAGCGGAGGCTGTCTATCGGGACTTCGTCTATCGACACTATACCACCGTGGATGCGGATCTGGATGGGCTGCTGCAGAGCTGGTTCTGGGCAGACTATGAGACCGAAAGCGACGGCATCTACAGTGCGGTGAGCCACATCCGGGAGAAGCTGGCGGAAGGGATTACCTATACGGAGACACCGGAGGCAGCGCCGGAGGGAACCGAACCGATTCGCTGGTTCCTGACAGAAAGCCGGGAGGGTAATGCCATGCTGTATGCCTCCGCGGCAGTGGAGGCCCTTCGAAGCCACGGGATACCGGCTCGCTATGTGGAGGGATATTACCTATCTGCCGGAAGCTTCTCTGAAAGCCATGACGGATCCGCGATCGTATCCGGCGAGAATGCCCATGCCTGGGCAGAAGTCTACTTTGACGGCATCGGCTGGCTGCCCGTGGACGTGACACCGGGGTATTATTATGATGCACTCCGGCTGCAGCAGATGGTAGGCCTGCCGGACGCAGTGCGTAAGACAGCAGCCCTGGAGGAGAGCGATCAGGGCGCGGACGAGATCCAGGATCTGGAAAATGGAGCCGCGGGCGGCGAATCGGAGTCAGACAGAGCTGTACCGGCAGCAGGAAAGCAGCTGCTGGGCTTCCTGGCCATTGTTTTGCTGCTTCTGACGGCAGGCATCTGCACTGCAGAGCTGCTTCGTGGTCTGCGGCTTCGAAGGCTGGTGCGAAGCTTCCAGCAGGAGGACATCATCGGACGGGCAAGGACAGCGGAATGGCTCCTTTTTGCTCTGCTGGGGCTTCTGGGCATCGATGCAAGTCTCGGCTGGGCCGCTGATAAGGTCGATCGGGAACTGTCAGAGCGCTTCGAGGCGATCCGACCCGGCGAATACCGGCGGGTGAGCCGGCTTCTCGAGAAGGCCGTCTACGCAGAGACCCTGCTGGAGCCCTACGAGGAGCGAACCATCTACAGCTTCTTCGATAAGCTGGCTGCTGCCGGCAGAAAGCAGGGGCTTCTTGCGAGACTGCGGATTCGGTATATGCTGTTTTGAAATTGGGAGTTACTGTACAAACGTCAGCCAGTCCATGATGGCTCGCAAAGGCGGCCCTATACAGGAATGAATGGTGCTCAAGT
>CAVKIR010000149.1:402-4711 GCA_963656395.1 Prevotella sp. CAG:279 | reverse complement strand
GGAAGGGCTGTGTTGTAGGTCAGCTCATACTCCTCCCACATGTAGTCCGTCAGGGAATCCGCTGTTTCTTCCAGTTTTTCCCTTTGGCTGTTCAGACGGAAGAGCTCCTTATCCAGACGGGTCTGCTGTTCGGACAATGCCTCCCGCTTCGTAAAGAAATCCTTCTGACCGGTGAGCAAGGCCTCGCGTTTGCCGCTAAGCTCTTCTCTTTCGCTGTGTAGGCGCTCCGTCTCGGCATCTCGCTCCTCCATCTGCTGTCGGAGGACTGCGATGCCCGCTTCCTTCGCTTCGATGTCCGCATCGCCCTTTTTCATGCCTTCGCGGATCTCCTGCTCTTCCTCCTGCAGTCTTTCCAGCTCCCGTTCGATCCGGGCTGCATTCTCATCCAGGAAGCCTGCCTTCTGCTTCAGAGCTGCCAGACTTAGGTGCGCCTTTTCATTTTCACCGATTCCATCCGACTCCTTCTGCTTCAGCGCGCTTAAGGCCGTCTGCGCTGCTTCGATTCTGGCCTCGCTTTGCTTCTCCTGCTCCTCGGACTCCCGAATCTCCCGGAAAATGGCTTCCCGGCTGTCGCGGATGTCTGCGAACTGCTTCTCGATCTCCGTCAGCTCCTTCGTCAGTCCCGCGTAGCCCTCGCTGATCTCGTCCAGCCGCGCCTTTGCCTGATCGGAATTCAATTTCGCTGTATTCTGCTGCAGATAAAGCTGCTGCAGCTCTGCGTTCAGGCTCTCCGCCTCCGCGCGGCGCTCCCGGCGCTGTTCCCGTAAAGTCTCGATCTGCAGACGCGCCTCCTTGATATCAGCTGTCAGCTTCTGTACATTCTCCTCCAGCTCGGTCAGCTCCCGCTTTCGACCCAGCAAATTACTGGAATTGCGGAAGGCGCCGCCGGTCATAGAGCCGCCGGGGCTTAAGGATTCGCCCTCCAAGGTCACGATGAAGAGGGAATGGTTGTATTTGCGGGCGATGCGGAGGGCGTCGTCGATCTGCTCTGCCACCAGCACCCGACCCAGGAGATGCTGCACCACCCGGTCATACTTTTTGTCCGCTCGTACCAGACTGCTGGCGAGGCCGATGGCTCCTTTTTCCTTTAAGGCCTCAGGCTTCGCGAAGCCCCCTCTTCCGCCTACACTGGTTAAAGGCAGGAAGGTGGCCCGGCCGAAACGATTCTTTTTCAGATATTCGATGAGCCGCTTGGCGGTCTCCTCATTTTCCGTCACTATGTTCTGGATGCTGCCGCCCAGAGCGGTCTCGATAGCTGTCTCGTAACGCTGATCGACCTTGATGAGATCTGCGACGACACCCTCGATGCCCGGGACATGCTTTTTCTGCTCCATGACCTTCCGGATGCTGTTGCCGTAGCCGTCATAGCGCTCGGCCATATTCCGCAGAGATTCCAGACGGGAGGATTCCCGGTGAAAGGCGCTCTGGTCGAGCTCCAGCTCTTCGTTCTTCTTGCCCAGCTCCCGGCGGAGGCTCTCGGCCTCGGCCTCCTTTTCCCGATGTCTCTCGGAGAGATCCATAATGCGGCCGGAAATTTCTTCCAGTTCCTTCTGGTATCCTTCGTACTGCCCCCGCTGCTCCTCCTCGCTGCTCTTAGCCAGTAGCAGCTTCTGATTCAGCTCGGTTCTCCGGATCTGTGCCTGCTCCTGCATCGCGTCATAGCGCTGCAGGCGTCCTTTGGTGGAAGCCCGCTCATTTAAGAGGCTGATAATGGTGTTCTTGCCGGTCTCGACGGCTGTATTCTCCGCCTCGATCCGCGTTCGCAGCTCCTGTAAATGGCTGTCTGCCTCTGCAGAAACTGCTGCCGCCGCTTCCAGCTGCTTTGCAAGCTCTGCGCGTTCTTTCTCAAGCTTCTCCCTGGTCTCCCGGCGCTCCTGCAGATCCGTCTCGATGCCCCCTCGACGGCTCTCCAGCTGTTCACCGCTCTGCTGCACAGAGCGGATCTGTTCCTTCAGAACCTCGATCTGCCCCTCCAGCTGCTGGCGGCCGAGGCTCGCGTTCGAAGCAGCCTCCTTCGTCTCATCCAGACGACGGTTCAGATCCTCTAACTCCTCCTCGATGCGAGCATGCTCTTTTTTGATATTCTCATACTGCTCGGTGGTCTCCTTGAACTCCCGATCCGTATCGCCGATCTTTATCTCCAGCTCCTCGGTGGCTTTCTGCACACGCTCCGTCTCCAGAAGGAACATATTGACATCGTAAAGCTTCAAGGCTTCTTTCTTCTTCAGATATTCCCGAGCCACCGCAGACTGCTTCTCCAGGGGGCCCAGCTGCTTCTCCAGCTCAGCCAGAATATCATTGATGCGGACCAGATTCTGCTTCTCATCCTCCAGCTTCTTCTGGGCTGTATTTTTCCGACGCTTGAATTTTACGATGCCGGTGGCCTCGTCAAAAAGCTCCCGGGATTCCTCCGGCTTACTGCTTAAGATTCGATCGATCTGACCCTGTCCGATGATGGAATAGCCCTCTTTGCCGATACCGGTGTCGTAGAACAGCTCGTTGATATCCTTCAGGCGGCAAGCCGCGCCGTTGATCAGATACTCGCTCTCACCGGAGCGGTAGAGCCGTCTCGATACCGTCACCTCTTCATAATCGATGGCCAGCTGGTGATCCGAATTATCCAGCGTGATGGCGACATAGGCGAAGCTTAAGGGACGCCGGTTCTCCGTTCCCGCGAAAATGACATCCTGCATGGTGCCGCCTCGCAGCTGCTTGACCCGCTGTTCACCTAAGACCCATCGCACCGCGTCTGCCACGTTGCTCTTTCCGCTGCCGTTCGGTCCCACAATGCCGGTAATGCCGTTGTGGAAATCAAAGACGATTTTATTTGCAAAGGACTTAAAGCCCTGTACCTCGATACTTTTTAAATACATGCTCTACCCCGTTATCCCCGAACCTTTCTGGCCAGCAGCGCCCGGTATGCCGCTTCCTGCTCCGCTGCCTTTTTGGTTCGGCCGCAGCCGCTTCCGAGTACCCGATCGCCCAAGACCACGTCGACCGTAAAGCGCTTGTTGTGATCCGGTCCCTCTTCCTTTATCAGCTCATAATGGAGCGTTTCCTCTGTCTCTCCCTGAATCTGCTCCTGAAGGATAGTCTTGCTATCATAAAAGAGTTTTTTGTGTTCGATATCATTTAAGATAAAACGATGCACAAATTCTTTTGCATTAGCAAAACCACCGTCCAGATAGATCGCTCCTAAAAGCGCTTCCATGGCATCCGAGGTGATGGAATCCCGCTCTCTTCCTCCGGTCAGCTCCTCACCCTTGCCCAGAAGCAGCCACTCTCCCAGACCCAGATCCCGCGCGCACAGGGCCAATGTCTGCTCGCAGACGATGCTGGCTCTGGTACGGGTGGCCTCGCCCTCCGGCATGGTCGGATAATTCCGATACAGATATTCACTGGTGGCAAGCTCCAGAACGGCGTCGCCTAAGAATTCCAGCCGTTCGTTGTTCTGCAGGCGATCCCAGTGACGCTCATTCGCATAGGAGCTGTGGCACAGAGCATGCTCCAAAAGCTTCCTGTCATGAAAATGGTAACCCAGCTTGTTCTCTAATTCTTCCAGCTTCATTTCTTCTCCTCACAAAAATGTCTCAGAAAAGCCGCGGCCTTTCTGAGACGAATTTCATACCCTTCTTAGTCCTTCTTCAGATTGCGAATGGCTTCCACCGCATCCCCCACGGATACGATCTTCTCTGCCTCTTCCTGGGCGATCTCGATGTCGTATTCTTCCTCAATTCCCATAATAATCTGAAATACATCCAGAGAATCCGCACCCAGGTCATCTACGAATGTGGTCTCCATGGTAATCTCATCCTCATCCACATTCAGGACGTCCGCAATAATTTCTTTCAGTTTTTCAAATTCCATTGTCTCATACTTCCTCTCTCACGATATTCTCTTTGATCTTGTCGTTGATCCGCTGCTCTTTAAATGTGACACACTGAATGATCGAGTTCTTCACTTCTTTTGCCTTCGAGCTGCCGTGGGTCTTCACCACCAGACCCCGAAGACCCAGAAGCGGTGCACCGCCGTATTCGGTCGCGTCAAAGGACTTCAGCGTCTCCTTCAATGCAGGCTTTACCAGAAGGGCACCGATTTTGCTTCGAAGGCTGCTCATCATGCCGTCCTTGATCTTGCTGACCAGCACGGCTCCTACGCCCTCATAAAGCTTCAGAATGACATTGCCCACGAAAGCCTCGCAGACGATGACATCGGCCTGTCCGTGGGGAATATCCCTCGCCTCGATGTTGCCCACGAAGTTGATATCCTCGCATTCCTTCAAAAGGGGATAGGTTTCCTTCACCAGAGC
>CAVKIR010000149.1:0-392 GCA_963656395.1 Prevotella sp. CAG:279 | reverse complement strand
CACCAGAGCATTGCCCTTCTCCTCCTCGGCTCCGATATTCACGATGGCTACCCGGGGATTCTTCACGCCTACCACATGCTCCATATAGATGGATCCCATCTTGGCAAACTGCACCAGGTGGGACGGTCTGGCATCTACATTGGCACCGCAGTCTATCAGCAGGGAGACTCCTTTTTCCGTAGGAATCAGCGGTGCAAGAGGCGGTCTCTCCACGCCCTTGATCCTTCCGACCAGAAGCTGTCCTCCTGCCAGTACGGCTCCGGAGCTGCCGGCCGATACGAAGGCATCTGCCTTTTCCTCTTTTACCAGCTTCAGACCCACTACGATGGATGAATCCTTCTTTGTCCGGATCGCAGCCACCGGCGGTTCTGCCGTCTCGATGACCTCTGTGG
>CAVKIR010000148.1:0-4775 GCA_963656395.1 Prevotella sp. CAG:279 | reverse complement strand
ACGGAACAATTCGTGTAACCAAAAGTTCGGGTGTTTTGACACCCGAACTTTTTTTGCTTAGTCAGCATTTCTACTGCAAAATAACACGATAATCATCTATGATAGTGGACTGATACTATAAAAAGCCCGTGAATACGGGCTTTTTGAGTGGAAGTAATGGGGCTCGAACCCATGACCTCTCGCGTGTGAGGCGAACGCTCATCCCAGCTGAGCTATACTTCCGAATATTATGAAAATGGACCTGAAGGGATTCGAACCCTCGACCTCTGCGTTGCGAACGCAGCGCTCTCCCAACTGAGCTACAAGCCCGAACACTTCTAACTGATATTTTAGCACTTTCCTGCAGGAAATCAAGAGAAAAGAAAAAATATCCTGGAGAACAATTTTTGTAAAATTGTAATAAGAGTGTAGAGAATGTGTGAATTCATGTTATAATCGGAAAAAGAGAAAAAGGAGGCAGCAGATTATGATTTCATTTGAGAATGATTATTCGACAGGAGCCCATCCGCGGATTATACAGAGATTGACGGAGACGAATATGGAGCCGCTTCCGGGGTACGGAACGGATGTATTCTGTATGAATGCGAAACGCAAAATTCGAGAAGCGGCGGAGTGCCCGGATGCAGTTGTAGAATTCCTGGTGGGCGGAACCCAGACCAATGCGGTGGTGATCGCGTCCATGCTGCAGCCTTATGAGGGTGTGGTGGCAGCCGAAACGGGTCACGTGAGTGTGCATGAGGCGGGTGCTATCGAAAATACCGGGCACAAGGTGCTTACTCTGCCGCAGCATCAGGGAAAAATAGATGCTGTCGAGCTGAAAAACTATATGGAAGCATTTTATGCAGATGGCAACCATGAGCATATGGTATTTCCGGGGATGGTGTATGTGTCCTGGCCGACGGAGTACGGTACTCTTTACAGCAAGGCGGAGCTGGAGGCTGTCGCGGAGGTATGCCGCACGTATGAGGTGCCGCTGTATCTGGACGGCGCGCGCCTGGGCTACGGCCTCATGAGTCCGGCAGCGGATATGACTCTGCCGGATATCGCGCGGATCTGCGACGTCTTTTATATCGGAGGCACCAAGGTGGGTGCACTTTGCGGGGAAGCGGTCGTATTTCCGAAGGGGAATGCGCCGAAGCATTTCATGACGCGTGTCAAACAGCAGGGAGCGCTGCTGGCGAAGGGCCGTCTGCTGGGCGTGCAGTTTGATGAGCTGTTTTCCGGAAATCTCTATCTGAATATCAGTCGGAATGCCATTGCAATGGCGGAGCGGCTAAAGCGGCTGCTTCATGACAAAAATTATACCTTCTATCTGGAATCACCGACCAACCAGCAGTTTGTGATTATGGAAAATGAAAAGCTGGAAGAATTGAAGAAGCACGTAGCGGTCAGCTTCTGGGAGAAGGCTGACGATAGGCATACAGTGGTACGATTTGCGACCGGCTGGTCTACGACGGTTCAGGATCTGGAAGAGCTGGGAGAGTGGCTGTAAAAAGGGCTCAAGAATAAAAAGACAGAAAGTGATTTGGATATTGCGTGGACAGACAAGAAAAGTTTGGCGGGCCGCTTTATGAGAAGCTGTCTGCCTATGGTCAATCGGATTTTTACGCCTTTCATATGCCGGGGCATAAGAGACTTTTAGGCGAATTTGAGAATCCTTTTCAAATCGATATTACGGAGATCGACGGCTTTGACGACCTGCATCATCCGGAGCCGAACGGCGTATTGACGGAGGCTCAGTGGCAGGCGGCGCAGGTGTTCGGGGCGGAAGAGACGCATTTCCTGGTAAATGGAAGTACTGCTGGAATCTTAAGCGCCATCTCGGGCTGTACGAAGTATGGCGGCAAAATGCTGATGGCCAGGAACTGCCACAGATCTGCCTATCACGGCGCAGAGCTTCGCGGACTGCGTACAGAGTACATTTATCCACAATATATTCCTGAATTGGGGATAAATGGCGCGATTTTGCCGGAGGATGTGGAAAATGCACTGGATAATCGGACGGATATCCAGGCGGTAATGATTGTCTCACCGACCTATGATGGTGTCTGCTCGGATGTGCTCCGAATCGCAGCAATCTGTCATCGATATGGAGTTCCCTTGATCGTGGATCAGGCTCATGGGGCACATTTTCGCTTCTCAGAATATTTTCCGGAGGATGCGGTAAGCGCCGGGGCGGATGTGGTGATTCACAGTGTACATAAGACCCTGCCATCCATGACACAGACGGCGCTTCTGCATGTGCAGGGACGCCTGGTGAATCGTGAACGAATACGAAAATTTCTGTCTGTGTATCAGAGCAGCAGCCCTTCGTATGTCCTGATGGCTTCCATCGATGCCTGCGTGGATCTGCTGAAACGGGAGGGCGAGGTGTTGTTCGCAAAGCACGAGCAGGAGCTGCAGGCCTTCCGAAAGCGTTGTCGGGATCTGAAGTGGCTGTATCTGGCCGGGGAGGACAGTGAGAGGGATGGCAGATGGAGGCCGGAAGCGAAAAAGATGGAATTCGGCTCTACAGCGGATTTTGATCGAAGTAAGCTGCTGGTTACCGCCGGGAGGGCGAATCAGGCCGGGTTGGGACTGACAGGCGAGGAGTTGTCGCGGATTCTCCGGGAGCGCTATCACATGCAGATGGAGATGAGTGGGTCGGATTATGTGGTCGGAATTGCGGGAATTGCGGATTCGGAGGAAGGGTTCCGGAGGCTGGCGGAAGCGCTGGAAGAGATAGATCAAGATATTGATGAAAAACTCAGAAAAATCTCAATAGATCAAGAAAATAGAAATACAGAAGAAGTGCCGAAAGGCGAGAGAACAGGAACCAAAGGAAGCACCGTGAGCAACGCTCTGCCCCGCCTGGAGGCTGTTCTAACCATAGGTGAAGCAGCGGAGGCTGCGTTCATTTGTACGCCGCTGGCGGCCTGCGAGGGCGCTGTGGCGGGCACTTACGTGTATCTGTACCCGCCCGGAATTCCGGTTCTGGCGCCGGGTGAACGGGTGACGTCGGAACTGCTTGGGCGTATAGAGGAGTGGCTGGCAGCCGGATATGATGTCCATGGGCTGGAGGCCGATTCCAAGGGTAATCCTGTGTTAAAGGTTATGTAGGGCGAAATACAGACGGAGAAAACGGAGAATCATATGGGAAACTTATTTTATATCATCGGGAAAAGCTCCACGGGGAAGGATACCATTTTCCAGAGGCTGCTGGAGGACAAAAGTCTGGATCTGAAGCCGCTGGTGCTGTATACCACACGTCCCATGCGCGCCGGGGAGGAGCAGGGGGTGCAGTATCATTTTACCGATGAGGCAGGTCTGCAGGTTCTTGAGGACGCGGGAAAGGTGATCGAGCTTCGGGCTTATGATACCGTACACGGAGTGTGGAAATATTTTACAGCTGATACGGAGGCGACCGATCTGGCACACCATGATTATGTGGGCGTCGGGGTATTGGAATCCTACAGTGCGCTTCGGGACTATTACGGGGCAGAGCGGGTGATACCCATTTACATCGAGGTGGAGGACGGAGAACGGCTTCAAAGAGCTCTCGAACGGGAACGCGGACAGCAGGAACCGAAGTATGCGGAGCTTTGCCGGCGCTTTCTGGCAGATTGCGAGGATTTCGCGGAGGAGAAAATCGCAGAGGCCGGGATCGAAAAGGTGTTTTATAACCGCGATTTGCAGGCGTGTATACAAGAAGTCACAGCCTATATAAATGCCCGGAAGGAAAGAACAAAAGGCTGTTTTTTCTAAATAATGTATGTTATACTATAACTATTCGGTTCAGCCCGAAGCACTCGCTGCTGAGGGAGTATAAACATAATTTGGGAGTGTGAATATATGGCCGGATTTTCTGAAATCTTAGGACATGAGCAGATTATCGAGCATCTGCAGAATGCGATAAAACTACAAAAAGTATCCCATGCCTATATTCTGGATGGAGAAGAAGGAGCGGGAAAGAACATGTTGGCCCGAGCCTTCGCCCAGACGCTTCAGTGTGAACGGGGCGGGATCGAGCCCTGCGGGGAATGCCATTCCTGTCGACAGGCCGAAAGCGGGAATCAGCCGGATATCATAGAGGTGACCCATGAGAAGCCTGCCAGCATCGGTGTGGAGGATATCCGCGGGCAGCTCTGCGGCGATATCCAGATCAAGCCATACAGCAGCCCCTATAAGATCTATATCGTGGATGAAGCCGAGAAGATGACGATACAGGCGCAGAATGCTCTTTTGAAGACCATAGAGGAGCCGCCCGCCTATGGTATCATTCTGCTTCTGACGACGAATGCGGGGGTATTTCTGCCGACGATTCTGTCTCGCTGCGTGACGCTTAAGCTTCGTCCCGTGAAAAACGAGGTGATTAAGCCCTACCTGATGGAGACGTATCACGTTCCGGATTATCAGGCGGAGGTATGTACCGCATTTGCCAGAGGAAATGTAGGAAAAGCAAAGCGTCTGGCTCAGTCGGAGCAGTTTTCGGAGCTAAAAAATCACCTGATTCATCTGCTGCGGCATCTGCGGGAGATGGAGATCTATGAGCTGACCGAGGCGGTACGCTCTGCCTCGGAATATAAGACAGACATCGATGATTACCTGGATCTGATAGCGCTGTGGTTCCGGGACGTGCTTCTTTTCAAGGCTACCAGGCAGATAGACGGACTGGTCTTTACTGAAGAAGTGCGTGATATCAGCGCGCAGGCTCAGAAAAGCTCCTATGAGGGGCTGGAGCGAATCTTAAAAGCATTGGAGAAGGCCAAGGTGCGCTTGAAGGCAAATGTGAACTT
>CAVKIR010000147.1:1349-4783 GCA_963656395.1 Prevotella sp. CAG:279 | reverse complement strand
CATCATGGGCCCGCGGCAGAAGGGACGCATACCCATGGACACCGCGTTCTGGATATTGGTCACGTCGCTGGTCAGGCGGGTCACCAGGGAAGATGAGCGGAAATGGTCGATGTTGGCGAAGGAGTAGCCCTGGAGCTTCTCATACTCGGCCTTTCTCAGTTCTGCGCCCAGCCCCTGGCCGGTCAGCGCCGCGAACCGGGCGCTTCCCACACCCAGCACCAGGGCAATCAGCGCGCAGGCCACCATCTGCAGCCCCTTCATATAGATATAGCTGCGGTCGCCGTTCGCCACGCCTACATCGATGAGGTCCGCCATGATGAGCGGCACCAGGAGCTCGAAGATACCCTCCGTCAGAATACTGGCCACCGCCAGAATGGCGTATTTTTTATATTGATTTATATAGGAAAATAAGCGTATCAGCATGTTTATGTCCCTCCAAATGTTGTCCTTTATTCCCCAATCAGCTTTATAAAGCTCTGCGCTGTCCGCATAAGCAACTCATCCGGATATTCGTAAGCCGCTGTATGAAGCCCCGGATGATTCTCTCCGGCTCCGATGCCAAAGAAGGCACCGCGGCAATGCTTCAGGTAGTGACCGAAGTCCTCGCTCCAGCGCATAGGCTCCGGTAAAATGCAGCCGCCGCAGACCTTCAGCACCTTATCAGCGCAGGCGCTGTCATTTTCCGTGGCCGGAAAGACATCCTGTTCTTCTGTCTCCAGCATTAGGCTGCCCTGTTTCGCCAGTTCTTCCGCACGCACCAGCACGATTTGGCGCAGTTTTTCCAGATCTGCGCTCCGCTCGGACCGGAGAGTCAGCCAGACCTCCGCCTTCTCAGCCGCCGCGCCGAAGGCTTTCTCGCCCATCTGCACACCGATGACGGTGCAGAGTACCATGCCGCCATAGCTGTGCTTCTTCTTATCTAAGAAGGAAGGAATTTCGGTCAGAAGCTGTCCCACAGCAGGGGCGGGGGAAACGCCCAGCTCCGGATAGGCCGCGTGGGTGGGCTTTCCGAGGAACCGTAGGGTCAGCCCTTCGGATCCGCAGGCAAAGGTCCCCTCCCTTGTATACACTTCACCGAAGGCGAAGCCCGGCAGATTATGCGCGCCGTAGATTTCTTCGATGTCTTCCCTACAAAAAAGCTCGCAGCAGGGCGCTGCACCCGCGCCGGTCTCTTCCGCTGGCTGGAACAGGAAGAATACATCTCTGCCGGGATCCCGGCCCTCTTTCATCTGCTCCTCCAGCAGAAGCGCCGCGCCGCAGAGGACTGACGCATGGCCGTCATGACCGCAGAGATGGGCTGCGCCTCCCTCCGGCAGCGCCAGCGCGTCATAGTCCGCCCGGAATGCGATTCCCTTTTTACCGAGCACCGGCGCCTTACTTCTGCAGACTGCATAAAAGCCCTCGCCACAGTCATGCAGCTCCAGGCCGGTATGTTCTTCCAGAAATTTCTTCAAAGCAGCCTTTGTTTTCCGCTCCTGTCCCGAGATCTCCGGGCAGGCATGGAGCTGATGGCGCAATTCCTGAATCGTTCCTTCAATTTTCTCTATCTTACTCATATCGTTCACGCTTTCTGATTATGGATTGTATACAGGCCTATTTTAGCAGAAGCGTTTTTCCATTTCAAGATTGGTTCGGGTGTCAAAGCAACCGAACTCTTGGTTACACGAATTTTTCATAAAATTGCGATTAAGGGATTGTAAAAAGGTTGTAAACTATCTTATAATAAGAATGTTCGTGCATAAAAAACACTTAGGAGAGAAAGCATATGAATGGAATATCTATTGTCCTGACCCTGTTAAGCGGCGTCGCTTTGTTCCTGTTCGGTATGTCCATGATGGGCGACGGACTGAAGCGGGTGGCAGGAAATAAGCTGGAGCTGGTGCTCTACAAGCTTACGAATACGCCCTTAAAGGGCATTCTTCTGGGAACTGCCGTGACCGCCATCATCCAGTCCTCCTCCGCCACCACCGTCATGGTCGTCGGCTTCGTAAACTCAGGTATGATGAAGGTAGCCCAGGCTATCGGTATTATCATGGGAGCAAACATCGGTACCAGTGTCACCGGCTGGATCCTCTGTCTATCCTATATCGACGGTTCCAGCGGCATCGCACAGCTTCTGTCCACGGCTACTATTTCCGCTGTTGTAGCCATCATCGGCATTATTTTCAAAATGTTCGTCAAAAAGACTACTTATAAAAATGTAGGCGATATCATGCTGGGCTTCTCGATTCTGATGGTCGGCATGCAGACCATGAGTGGTGCAGTCTCCCCGCTGAAGGAGAATCCCCATTTTGTAAACCTGCTCACGACCTTTGAGAACCCGATTATGGGTATCCTGGTCGGTATCGCCTTTACCGCCGTGCTACAGAGTGCGTCGGCCTCTGTCGGCATTCTGCAGGCTCTTTCTGTGACCGGCAGCATCACCTTCGCTGCGGCTCTGCCGATTACGATGGGTATCGGTGTCGGTGCGGCATGTCCGGTACTGCTCTCTTCCATCGGAACGAATAAGAACGGAAAGCGTACCGCCCTTATCTATCTGCTGAATGACCTTTTCGGCATGATTTTCTGGTCCGTAGTGTTCTGTAGCGTCAATGCCGTCGTGGCATTTCCCTTTATGAACCTCACGATGCGGCCTATGACGGTGGCTCTTATGAATTCCGTCTTCCGTATGGCAACCATTCTGGTTCTGGTACCCTTTATCCGTTACATCGAGAAGCTGGTCTTTTGGCTTGTAAAGGATGATCCGGAGGAGCTGGAGGATCAGGCCGACTTTGATCTCCTGGAGGAGCGTTTTCTGGCCTATCCGGCTCTTGCCATCACGCAGAGTCATACCGCCATGAACGGAATGGCAAAGAATATTTCCAAGGTATCCCTGGAGCTGGCCGAGAAAAAGATCCACTTCTCTGATTCTGCCCAGTATGAAATCAGCGTCTTATGCGATTCCATCCGGGAAATCACGGATCTGACCGTGGACGCCTTCTGTACCGATTCTCTGGAGATGGCCCGTAAGGTAGAACCTCTTCGCGAGCTTATCGGCATGCTCTGCAATGAGCTGAAGAACCGCCATATCACCCGTTTAAGAGAGGGTAAATGTGAATTTCAGCAGGGCTTCGCCTTCAATGACCTGCTGACCAACCTGGAGCGTATCGCAGCCCATTGCTCTAATGTGGCAGTCGCCATGATCGAGACAGACAGCTCCGAGTTCGACACCCATGAATATGTAAAGAGTGTCCGCCACATGCGGGATGAGGCTTATCAGGAGTGTTTCAATGCCTATGCGGAAAAATACAATATCGCAGCTCCGGAGAAGATAGAGAAGAAAGAAAAAGAGAAAAAAGAAAAGAAATAAAGGGAAAAGAAAACCGCGTGCTTTGAAAGCACGCGGTACTTTTTTACTACTGCTGCAGCGTATTCACATACTCATCGATGGCAGT
>CAVKIR010000147.1:0-1339 GCA_963656395.1 Prevotella sp. CAG:279 | reverse complement strand
GTATCCGGCTGATTCACTCTGTCATAGACGGAATAACCAAGCCAGCCTACCAGTGCCAGAGCCACCAACCCTGCGCAGAGCTTCACGAGAAACTTCTGACGCTTTTCCTTCGCCAGAATCTTCTTGCGGTTCGCCTTCTGTTCTTTATAACGATCTACCTTTTCCTGACTCATATTCTTTGATTCCTTCCTGATTTTGTAGCTGCTTTACACAGCTCGAATTAAGGTCATTATATCACATGTAAAGCTCGGTTCCAACCTAAAAAATGCATAACTGCCTCGTTTCGGCACTGCTATACCGCTACAATCACGCCGCCGTCACTGGCATAGAGGCTGCTGACACCTGCTGTGTCGAGAATCAGGAAATCCTTTACTGAAACCCGCTTGGCGATCTCCTCCTTCATAAAGGCAGCCCGCTCCGGGCAGTTACAATGGGTAATCGCCACGATTTTCTCTGCAGGATTGATGATTTCCTGTGCTACGTAATCCGCCATACGCTTCAGAGCCCGGTTCATACCCCGAGCCTGATCCTTCTGACAGATGGAACCGGTGGGGGTCGAACCCATCACCGGCTTAATATTCAAGGCATTGGCCACGAAAGCCTTCAGGTTGCTCAGACGACCGTTTTTCCGAAGGGCCTCCAGAGATTCCAATACAAAATAGGTATGCTGCTCCTCGATAAAGGCATCTACCTTTTCAATCACCTCTTCGAAGGAGCATCCCGCCTTCTCACATTCCTCGATCTTCATCCCAATCAGGGTCTGTCCGATGGATGCGGAGCGGGAATTAAATACATGAATATTCTTCGCTCCATGCTCCTCCTCATACAGCTTCTTCCCCAGCTCGGCACTGTTATAGGAGCCGCTCAGCTCGGCGGAAAGGGTCACTGCATAGACATCCTCCGCATCGCAGGTATAGGCCTCCATATATCTCTGTGGGGAGGGACAGGAGGACTTGGGACAATGGGGGCTGGCTGCCACTCTTCTCAGGAAATCCGCCTGGTCGAAGGTCTCATCGTCCACGATCTGATATCCATCCACCTCCAGGGTCAGCGGCACATTCTCGAAATGTCCACCCTTCTTCAGGCTTTCGGGCAGCTCGCCGCAGCTGTCTATGATAATCTTATAACTCATAACGTCACGTCCTCCGCTATTTATTTTCGACAGACTGTATAATCTAGTTTTGAATACTACATAAGATAATAACACAACAGTATACGCTTTTCAATACCTTTTGTCTGTTTGTCCGTTGAATTGCCATTTCAATACGTGTATACTGATATCAAATGGTTACAGTTCAAACAGCAGCCAGACACTTGCTGTCAGGCTGCGTATGAACAT
>CAVKIR010000146.1:0-4784 GCA_963656395.1 Prevotella sp. CAG:279 | reverse complement strand
GCTTTTTTAGCGATCTCGCCCATGGTAGTACATCCTTCATAGTATGCTTTTACACCTGCCGGCTCTGCATCCAGACCAAGGTCTGTGATCATAACGCCGACTTTCGGTGCATTTTCAATCGGTGCGTCAAATGTATAAAATGGGAATACATTCTCGCCGCCAATTTTGATTGCTTTCTCGCCGCAGCCTACTTCTACTGCATTGATGGAAGCGTTGAATTTTCCTGATTTTCCATTGAATGGCATTGGTAATTATCCTCCTAAAAAATATATCACATGTACTATTTTATATCATAGATACAGTCTTCGTAAAGAGTTTTATACATCCTAAACGGGCAGCCCTGCCGTGCAGGGCGCCCGGGTAAAATCAAATACTCGCTACGCTCGTGCTTGATTTTATTCCTCGCATTTACATCATCGGATCCATCCCAAGAGCCGGATGACCTTTCTCGGTCAGGAACTCAAGCAGTGCTTCCGGATCGGTTGCGATGGTCTCATCACCGATCATATCGCAGAAGTTCTCAATTCCGTACAGCTCCTGTGCGGTCTTGTTCACTCTCTCAGCAACCTGCTCTTTCAGCTCCTTCGGCATCCATACGATACGCTCGATACCGCCCTCAGCCTTCATGAACTTTTTGGAAGAGATGAAGTGTTTTCCATGTCCCATGAATCCGGGTGTCTGAACTCCACCGCCGGTCATGGATGCCAGCTCACCGAAGGTCATTCCCAGAGGAGTCATTCCGGTGTACTCACGGTTTGCAATGATAACACCGTTGGAGAACGGCTCGATACCACAGATACATTCGAAGCATCCGCAGGATGTCATCGGGTCTTCCATGATGGAATACAGGGTAACATGCTCCAGGGCACCCTGTGAGAATTTGGCAACTGCTTCATCAACATCCTCATAACGTCCAAGGTTCTCATCAATGACTCTCTCTTTGGTGATTACCTGGCACGGTCCCTGCGGATCCAACTCGTTGGTTGCTTTCGCATCCAGCCATGAAACGGCACCGCAAAGTCCAAGTCTCTCCGGGGTTACTACACATACGTGGCTCGGGGAGAATGCCTGGCACATGATACAACTGTAATATACCGGTACGGACTCGTCTGTCAGGGAAGTCAGACGCTCGTCACGGCGGTCATAAGCCGGAACAGCCATCTCATGACGGAGTCTGGTACACTCTGCTTCGTCAGTTACGATGGTAACTGCACATTTATCTACTACTGCGTCGAATTCATTCTTAATATTAGCGTACAGAACCTCTGCAAGGTCTTTTGCGCGGAAACCTGCGTCGAAAGTTGCTTTGCTGACACGGATACGGATCATATCACGCTGTCCGGTATGCATAACACCCTCGATACAGTTTACATAGCTGTGGAACTTACGCTCAAATACCGGCTCGAAGTCGGACTGCATATTCTTTCCGGCAACATCTACAATGTAGCAGATCTGCTGTTTGCTTCCCTGCTCCATCTCGTCGAAATCAGGTCCGATCAGCGTAAACTTGTGATCCTCAACCTCTCCTGCATCTTTGGTGCAAACCAGCTCGAAGCAGTCTTTTCTGGAACCGTCGAACTCAACCTGCATATCACCTCTACGGATGATCTCACCTTCGAACGCAGATGCGAAGGATACCGGGATATCAATCTTGGTAATCTTAATCTTAATGTCACGTGCCTCAAGGGAGGTCGCATTGAATTTGGATACATCCTCCTGAACGATCAGGCTCTTCGGTACACGGAAGATGTTCTCGGTCTCATTGGTGATAACCGGGAAACCAAGAGCGATGGCACCTGCACCACAGGCTACAACCACATCATCCAGCGGCTTGAACGCATTGACGAAGGCAGCTACACGCTCCATCGTATACTTCATCAGAGCGCCTGCATCACCCGGTGTTACATTACCGAAGATCAGAGCCGCACGAAGTGCTACGGAAACCACGTGGATAACAGCGGTTACATCCTTGCCGAGAGGTACGATACGTACGGAGTAGCCCATGTTCAGGCCTGCCTCTACGCACTGGTCGATGACGCCGCCTACCAGGGTCACCAGGATACCCTGTGCCTGGTAGCTCTTCACCAGCTCTACAGCTTCTTCCTTGGTCGGAGCGCTTCCCAGGATAACTGCTACGCCCGGGATATCGCCGGTTACAAGGGGTACACCCAGCTCACGGATGATGGCGTCAGCCAGATGTCCGTAGCAAGGCTCCTCATAGGGCTTCGCGCCGTTCATATACTTCAGAACCTCGATAAACTCTGCGCACAGAGCTGTCGCTACGCCGCTCATGAATGCATCGTTCAGTCTCTTCTCTCTGGTCATCAGAGTCTTTACGACTCCGAGAGCTGCCTTTAACTCACCCAGGTTTGTCACCTTGGTACCTGTTACAGAGTAGTAGCAGGGAAGGCTGTAAGCAGTATCCGGGAAAGATACTGCAGCATCTGCACCGTACTGTGCGATTGCGCCGTCGATCGCAGCCTCGGTCAGTCCGTAAACTGCGTCGTTGCCGCCGAATACTCTATCAAATAATGTCACGGTATTTACCTCCAAATTTTAATTCGATTGATCGAGAATGTCCTTAATTTTTCGGATCTCCTCTTTCGCAGACTCGCTCACATCATAGGGAGACTTCCCCTGTCGGTCTGCATCTATCACTTCCGGGTTATAATGGATAAATCCAAGTAAATCTTCTGCCGGAATCTTGGTACGGATAAATGCCTCATCCTCCGGACCGCGGACCTTATTGGCCACTACGCGAACCGTCTCGATTCCGAGATCGTGAGCCAGACGCTTTACGTTCTTATACGTCTGGATACTGCGGGCACCGGGTTCAATGACGACCACGAACTGTTCCATTCCCTCACAGGTTCCGCGCCCCAGATGCTCCAGACCGGCCTCCATGTCCATGATCACGACATCTCTGCTTCTGAGACTTAAGTAGCTCAAGATGCGCTTCAGCATGACATGTTCGGGGCAGACACAGCCGCCCCCTCCGGTCTCTACCGTGCCCAGGGTCAAAAGCTTGACACCGTTATAGGTCTTGCTGTAGGTATCCGGTATATCGTCCACCTTGGGGTTCAGTGTATACATGGCATTCCCCGGACCGGCCCCGGTCCGCTCTTCGATGAGCTTTCTCATCTTGGAAATCGGAACGATGGAATCCAGAATATCCTCCGGAAATCCAAGAGCCAGACCCAGATTTGCATCCGGATCCACGTCGGCTGCCAGTACCGTACATCCCTCCTCGGCATATAATCTTGCAAGAGTGGCTGCAAAGGTCGTCTTTCCGACTCCGCCCTTTCCGGTAATTGCTATTTTCACGTCCTATTCCTCCGGTCTTATCTTTACTTTTTTATCCGGATTAGATTCCCAGTGCGGTTCTCTTCTCCTCGATACGGTCGATCATCTTATCAACCAGCTTCTCGATATCTGTCTCTACGGTATAAGCAGCCTCAACCCAGTCACGTACACCTTCGGTCAGCCACTGTCCCATCTCGGAAGAACCGGATACATAGGGATCTACACCCAGGAAGGTATCGATACCGGTCGCTACTACGTAGTTACCGATGGAAACAGCCTTCTCGGACATCCACTCCGGAGCGCAGCCTACGACCGGAAGCTGAGAGATATTCAGACCGGAATCCTTGGCAAGCTCAGCTACCAGAACCATCATACGGCTGATATCTACGCAGGAGCCCATATGGATAACCGGCGGAATGTCTGCCAGCTCGCAAACTCTCTTCAGACCTGCACCGCAGAGATCCTTCGCTGCCTTATCCATCAGGCCGGCCTTCGCTGCTGCCTGTGCAGAGCAGCCGGACGCTACAACGACGATGTCATTAGCAATCAGCTTTTTCATCAGTTCAATATGTGCGTAGTCCGGACGAATCTTCGGGTTATTGCAGCCTACCATAGCCACTGCCCCACGGATAACACCGGAGGTAATACACTCGATGAGCGGCTTTGTCGTACCTGTTACATCGACCTGAGAGTTCGTTACACCGTCCAGAGTCTTTACCAGCGCCTCCAGAGAGTATCCTACGGTCGCCTTCTGCTTCTGATCCGGGATGTATACCAGCTCCGGCTTACGGTTCTTAAAGTTCTCGCATGCGGTCTTTACGATCTGCTTTGCCTTTTCTGCAGCGGTTCCGGCGTCAAAACGAATGTAATCGGCATCCGGCATCTGTGCGATGGGGGATGTGGTGATGAACTTTGTATGGAAGCACTTGCTTAAGGGTCCAAGTGCCGGGAAGATACACTGTACGTCTACGACGATGGCCTCGCAGGCACCGGTCAGAACTACATTCTCCTGAGACAGGAAGTTGCCTGCCATCGGAATACCGCGGCGCATTGCAACCTCATTGGAGGTACAGCAGACACCGGATACGGTGATTCCCTTTGCACCCATGCTCTTTGCATAGGCGATCATTTCCGGATCGTCGGCATATTCGCAAACCATCTCGGAAAGTGACGGATCGTGTCCGTGTACGACGATATTGACATTCTCGGCATTCATGACGCCGAGGTTTGCCTCTGTGTCAATGGGCTTCGGAGTTCCGAACAGAACATCGGAGAACTCGGTTCCGCACATGGATCCGCCCCAGCCGTCTGCCAGACCTGCCCGCAGAGACTGACGAACCAGTGCTTCCGGAAGAGAAGAACATCCCATATGGGTCATATGTAAGGAAGTGGCAACCTCGCGGTCGATGGCTCTCGGCTCGATCTCTGCATCATGCCACAGCTTCTGGGTATGCTCCGGTGCTCTCTTTAACCATCTCTGT
>CAVKIR010000145.1:0-4802 GCA_963656395.1 Prevotella sp. CAG:279 | reverse complement strand
CACCTATTCCGTGCCGCTTATAAAGGACGGACAGATCTATGGAATCCTGGGCACGGAGGTCTCCCTCAGTTATCTGGAGAAGTCCTATCTGTCTGTGCAGGATCTGGAACGTATGCAAAGTGCCGGCTATGTGCTGGCCGTAGCAAAGGAAGACGGGCAGTATGCATGGATAGCCGGGAAGGGAGCCCTCTTTGAGGCCGTCTGTCAGGATAGTGATAGCTTTACGCTGGAAGAGAGCGGGCACAAGAACCTTCTGCATGTCAAGGGAGCAAAAGTGGGAACCCAGGATATCTATGCAGTGACATCCTCCTTAAGGCTCTACGGAAAACAGATTCCCTATGAGAATACAGACTGGGTGCTCTGCGGCCTGGTGACGGAGAAGTCGATCTTTAACCTGGGCAACCAGCTGTATTATGCGATCCTCTCTACCATATTATTCTGCGCCCTCTTGGGCATGCTGGTCATGTCTGTCGTGGTGATCCGGATCCTGAAGCCGGTACACAGGCTGATGGACAGTGTACGCGGCGGAAGTGCGGGTCTGAAGGCCTTTCAGGAGTCGAGAATCCTGGAGGTGGACGAGCTGCATGATGTGGTGGAAGGTCTGACAGATCGTGAGCAGAAGGCACGAAACCAGCTAAATGAGGAGAAGGAACGCTACCGGATGGCGGTGGAGAGCTCCGGCGATATCTTTTTCACTTACCGGGAGAAGTATGAGACGCTCGAGATCATCAACAGCCGCAGCCATGACGGACTTTGGTCGATGGAGACCTTCCGGGAGCAGATTCTGAAGCGTTTCTTTTCACCGGCCGATCAAAAGCGCTGTGCAGAGCTTCTGCAAAAGGGCGGTGTCATCTCCGGTGAATTTAACCTGAAGATAAAAGGAGAAGAGGAGGGGCATTGGATCGCCTTTACCGGAAAAGAAGTATCCGATCCCGAAAGTCAGGAACGGCGTGTCGTCGGCTATGTGCGGGATATCCATGAGAGCAAGACGCGGGAGCTCGAGCAGAAGGCGAAGGAGCAGCGGGATCCGGTGACGGGCTTTTTCTGGCTGCAGCCGGGTAAGGAGGCCATCGAGGCGAGCCGAAAAGAGAAGCCGGAGGGCATTCTGGCGCTTTTCGATCTGAATCAGTTCTCCTATATCGTAGGAAATTGCGGCCTGACCTTCGGCGACGTGATATTGGAAGAATTTTCCAAAAATATCCGGGAGCTTCAGGAATCGAAAGAGCAGGATAAAAGCGTATTCGTTCGAGCCGGCTCCGATGAATTCATGGTCTGGACGCCGGGCTCTACCCGGGAGGAATGCGAGAAGGCCGTCGCTGTGCTGCGAGATCGCTTCCGGTCATTGATACGGGAAAGTGCTTTGGATCTGGAATTTCGTGCAGGTATGACCCTGGCTTCGTCGAAGGATACTCAGGCACTTCTGATCCGTCGCGCGGGAATCGCACTGGCGGAGGCGAAGCAGAGCGAGAAGGACTTTGTATTCTGGGATGATGTGACGGATTCCGCGGCACAGCCCAAGCCCTTTGGCGAGATCGTATCCCAGGGCTACAGTGTCCAGAACGGCCTGGCTTCTCTGGCCTTGAACCTCTTTGATCGGGATTTCGCTATGGAGGCGTCCCTCGACCTGATGGCACTTCGGCTGGAGCGCGCCTTCGGTCTTAAGAATCTTTTTATCACCAGCTTCCAGGAGGAATATCTGACCGGCAGCTTGATGTACGAGTGGAAACACCAGACCGGGAAGGATGGATGGACAGTCGTCCGGCATTATACCGAGGCGGAGACGCAGAGACGAAAGAAGGAAGCCCTGGAACACAGGCTTATTCCGTTAAAGAAGAAAATACCGGGTGGAGAGACCGTCGGACTTGTGATGCCCATGTGGGACAGCGGAAGATATTCCGGTGATATCATGCTGCTGGGCATAGACGAGGAGGTTCTATCCGATACCGGAAAAAATGCGACCTTAAGCGAGATCTGCACAATCCTGCAGAACTGTATCAATCAGAAACGCCACGATCAGTTCGCCCGGGCAAAATCGGAATTCCTGGCGCGGATGTCCCATGAGATCCGTACCCCCATGAACGGAATCATCGGAATGACGGAGATCGCCCTTCGGGAGGAGCAGAGCGAAGAGAAGAGACTGGACTGCCTGAAAAAGGTGCAGAGCTCGTCTAAGTACCTCCTAAGCCTTCTGAACGACATTCTGGATATGTCAAAGATCGAGAGCGGCAAGATGTCGCTGGTGGAGGAGCAGTTCGATCTGCAGGGGGTACTTCTGAATCTGCATTCCGTGCTGGACGGCCGCTTCCTGGAGAAGAAGCAGACGTTCCGAACCGAGATCAGCCTTTCCCATACAGGCTATCTCGGCGATTCTCTTAGGCTGACCCAGGTGCTGGTGAATCTTCTGGGAAATGCGGTAAAATACTCGGGCGAGGATACCGAGATCTGCCTGACGGTCGAGGAGACGGAAGAGAAGAATGGTTGTTCCAGCCTCTTCTTCGCGGTGCAGGATCAGGGCATCGGTATCGCCAGGGAGGATCAGCATCGCATCTTCCGGAACTTTGAACAGGTGGATATCTCAGCGGCCAGACAGCAGGGAACAGGCCTGGGTCTTGCCATCAGCAACCGGCTGATCCATATGATGGGCAGTGAGATTCATCTGGAGAGTGAACCCGGAAAGGGCAGCTGCTTTTCCTTTACGCTGCAGCTGAACCGGACGACGGTGGAAGCGAAGCCGGCAGAAGCGGAGGATGAGCGGGACAGCTTTGCCGGAACGAGGGTTCTGGTGGCGGAGGACAATGCCCTGAATATGGAGATCCTCTGCTGCTTCCTGGAGGAGCTTGGCTGTACGCCGGAGGGCGCAGAGAACGGAGAGCTGGCACTGGAGAAGTTCCGGCAGTCGCCGGAGGGTTACTATCAGCTGATTCTCATGGATGTGATGATGCCGGTGATGGACGGTCTGGAGGCGGCTCATCAGATCCGGCTTCTGGATCGCACAGACAGCACAACTGTGCCCATCGTGGCTGTCAGCGCGAATGCCTTTGATGAGGACATCCGGCGCTCCCTCGCCAGCGGCATGAATGCACATCTGTCGAAGCCGGTGGAGATGAAGAAGCTGAAGGAGATTCTCAGGGAATTGCTGCTGGAACGAGGTACGAGTGAACAGTAACAAAATGACTTGCAAAGGAGATAGACAAACATGAGAGGTCTCGGTACGATCATCAATGCCCTGGCAATCATCGCAGGGGGCATCATCGGCATCTGCTGCAAGAAGCTGATCAAAGAGAGCTATCAGGAGACAATCACGAAGGCAGCAGGATTTTCCGTCCTCTTTCTGGGGGCGGCCGGTACCTTCTCGAAAATGCTTTTAACGACCCAGGAGGGTTCCGTTCTGGATATGACGGGCTCCATGACCATTGTGCTTTCCATGGTCATCGGCGCGGTGATCGGAGAGATCGTCGATCTCGACCACCAGTTCGAACGCTTCGGAAGCTGGCTGAAGCATAGGACCGGAAGCGACGGCGACAGCCAGTTCATCGGCGGCTTCGTGACCGCATCCCTGACCGTCAGCATCGGCGCCATGGGCATCATGGGTGCCATTCAGGACGGTATCTACGGGGATCACAGCACCCTGGTGGCGAAGGCCATTCTGGATTTTGTTATTGTATTGATTATGGCCTCCTCCATGGGGAAGGGCTGTATCTTCTCCTTCATCCCGGTGGGAGTCTGGCAGGGACTGATTACGGCTCTGGCCGTGGTGCTCTCCGCTTATATGACGGAGCCGGTGCTGAACAGCCTGTCCATGGTGGGTAATATCCTGATCGCCTGTGTGGGCGTGAACCTGATCTGGCCGAATACCATAAAGGTGGCAAATCTTTTGCCGGCACTGATTGTGGCAGTATGTATGGCATAATGCGTTACAGTTTAAACAATCATGTAAACGATGCGGGGAGGTATGTATGAAGAAGCTTGAGAAGGTTACCGAGGATATCGCACATCTCCAGAAAATGACGGAGAAAAAGGATAAAAAGCTGAGAGAAATGCAGGAAATCCTTGCATCCTCCCGCATGGCTACCTGGAACATCTATATGCTGGACGGGAAGGCTCCGAGGATGGAAGCGGATTCGCTGATGCTGGAGCTTCTGGGAATCGACGATCCGGATCTGACAGAGGAAGAGGTCTATGATGCATGGTATTCCCGCATTCCTCCGGCCTCCCTGCCCTCCGTTCTGAACAGTGTCGAGAAGATGAAAAGCGGTGAGAGTGACGAGAACACCTATCTCTGGAACCATCCGGATCTCGGGGAGCGCTATGTGCGCTGCGGCGGAACCGCCAGAAAGGTGGAGGGCGGCTATGTGCTGCGGGGCTATCACTACGATGTAGACGACCTGATCCGGGCGCAGAAGGAGAAGGATAAGGCGATGGCAGAGCAGGTCGCCATTATCAACACTCTGTCCAAAAGCTTTAAGAATGTATTTGTCGCGAACCTTCGCACCGGCACAGCGAAGGTCGTACGGCTGGCGGAGGACTATGATGTCAAGGCCGTTACATCCGTCGCAGAGACGGAATTCCCCTATGACCTGGTTATCAGGCAGTGGATTCAGGAGAACGTGCATCCGGATGACAAGGAACGGATCGCGCAGGCCTTCGGCTATGAGAATATTCAGAAGGTCTTTTCCCGGCAGGATGAATACAGCGGCACCTACCGCAGCACAGAATGCGGGAAGCTGCATCATTACCAGTTTGATTTCAGAAAGGCAGATGACAAGGGCAATGTCGTGGCAGGCTTCCAGCTCATCGACCAG
>CAVKIR010000144.1:0-4914 GCA_963656395.1 Prevotella sp. CAG:279 | reverse complement strand
AAAAAAACTTTACACTTGGTTAGAGTGTCGAGAGATCCATATTTTTATATAAAAGGAGTTATTTCCATTATGAAACTGCATACCATCGGCTTTATCGGACTGGGACTGATCGGAGGTTCCATTGCAAAGGCCATTCGCAGCTACCATCCGGAGGTTCGGATGATGGCTTATATGAGAAGTCAGGATACGCTTCAGACGGCTGTAGCGGACGGCGTCATCGACGTGGCCTGTACCGAAGTAGGCGAGCAATTTGCTGCCTGCGATCTGCTTTTTCTCTGCACACCTGTGGAGACCAATGCCCGATATCTGGAGCAGCTGGCTCCCATCCTGCCAAAGACCTGTCTTTTGACCGATGTAGGCAGCACAAAGACAGATATTCACGAAAAGGTGGACGCACTGGGGCTTACCGCTCAGTTTATCGGCGGTCATCCCATGGCCGGTTCCGAAAAGACGGGCTATGAAAATGCAAAACCCCATCTGATCGAAAACGCCTACTATATAATCACACCGGGCGAAGGTGTTCCGGCAGATACGGTAAAGGAATTCGAGGCTCTTGTAGCCTCCCTGAAGGCTCTTCCGTTGGTGCTTGACTATCGGCAGCACGATTTTATCGTGGCCTGCGTAAGCCATCTGCCTCATCTCATCGCCTCCTCCCTGGTGGAGCTGGTGAAGGATCTGGACGGTCCCGAGGAGCTGATGAAGCGGATCGCAGCAGGCGGTTTTAAGGATATTACAAGAATTGCCTCCTCCTCTCCCGATATGTGGGAGCAGATCTGCATGACGAACTCAGAGAACATCCTGACGGCCCTCGAGCATTATCAGCAGCAGCTTTCCCGGCTGCGAGAGGAAATTACCGGAAAAGAAGCGGATAAGATTCACGAATTTTTCGCTGCCTCCCGGGATTACCGGAATTCCATTCCGGAGGCTTCCGCAGGACCCTTGAAGAAGACCTACGCCTTCTATTGTGACATGGTGGATGAGGCCGGCGGCATCGCTACTCTGGCGACGATTCTGGCTTCCGGCGGTATCAGTATCAAGAATATCGGCATCATTCACAACCGTGAGTTTGAGGAGGCTGTGCTTCGTGTGGAGCTCTACGAGGAAGACGCTTACAAAAAAGCGGTGGAGCTGCTTCGCCGGTACCGTTATACCATTTATGAACGATAATTCGATAGAATGAGGAGCATATCTTTTATGAAATTTACACGCGCAAAGCACTTACACGGGGAAGTCACCATCCCCGGCGATAAATCCATCTCCCACCGGGCCGTTATGTTCGGCTCCCTTGCGGAGGGAACCACGGAAGTAACCGGGTTTCTAAGGGGTGCGGACTGTCTCTCTACCATTGACTGCTTCCGTCGTCTCGGCATTTCCATCGAAGATCAGGACGATCGAGTTCTGATCCACGGCAGGGGTCTGCACGGTCTTTTGGCACCGACGCAGCTTCTGGATGCGGGCAACAGCGGTACGACCACCCGATTGATCTCCGGAATCTTAAGCGGCCAGAGCTTTGAGACGACGCTGACCGGCGACGCTTCCATCCGGAAGCGGCCCATGGAGCGAATCATCGAGCCCTTAAGCCGGATGGGCGCCTCCATCACCAGCCTTTCCGGAAATGGATGTGCGCCTCTGCGGATTCAGGGGCATCCCCTGCACGGCATTCATTACACCACAAAGGTGGCTTCGGCGCAGGTAAAATCCTCGATTCTGCTGGCGGGGCTTTACGCGGATGGAGCTACCAGTGTGACGGAACCTGCCTTATCCCGAAATCATTCCGAGCTGATGCTGAATTTCTTCGGAGCGGATGTAAAAAGCGAGGGAACCACGGCTACGATTCAGCCGGAGCCAAGGCTCGTAGGACAAAAAGTAGAGGTGCCCGGCGATATCTCTTCCGCTGCCTACTTTATCGCGGCGGGCTGCATTACACCGGATTCGGAGCTTCTGATTCAAAATGTAGGAACGAATCCGACCCGGGACGGCATCCTACGTGTCTGTGAAATGATGAATGCGGATGTGACCCTGCTGAACGAGAATGCCGACATTGGAGAACCGACGGCGGATCTGCTGGTGCGTACATCTTCTCTTCGGGGCTGTACCATCGGAGGAGATTTGATTCCGACGCTGATCGATGAGCTGCCGGTGATCGCAGTGATGGCCTGCTTTGCAGAAGGGACGACGATTATTCGGGATGCAGCGGAGCTGAAGGTGAAGGAATCCGACCGGATCGCAGTGATGACAGAGAATCTGACGGCTATGGGTGCAAAGGTGACGGCTACGGATGACGGTATGATCATCGAGGGCGGACATGCACTTCATGGGGCTGTGATTGACAGCCATCTGGATCACCGGGTCGCCATGTCCTTCGCAGTGGCTGCGCTGAATGCAAACGGAGAAACCGAGATTCAGGGGGCGGATTGTGTAAATATCTCCTATCCGGCTTTCTACAGAGATTTAGGGGAAATACAGAAGTAAGACGGACGAAACAGAAGACGGCCCCGGCCAGAAAAATTTTCCAGACTCTCAGGTTCGCGTAGGAAAGTTTTTCTGGCCGGGGCCGTCTTCTGTTTCTGGTTGTTGGCTTTTACTTTTGAGTTTGGGATTTCCGGCGCTGCGCGCGGCAATCCCGTTTGGTTATAAATGTACGTTTTGGACATTATTTGAGAAACATGGCATCGCCAAAACTAAAGAAGCGATAGCGCTCTCTCACTGCTTCCTCGTACGCCTTCATGATCGTCTCTTTATCCGCGAACGCGGATACCAGCATCAGCAGGGTGGACTCGGGCAGGTGGAAGTTGGTGATCAGGGCGTCCATGATCTTGAACTGGTAACCGGGGTAGATGAAGATCTCGGTCCAGCCGCTGCCGGGCTGCAGGATGCCGTTTTCGTCGGTGGCGGATTCCAGGGTGCGGCAGCTAGTGGTGCCGACGCAGATGACGCGGCCTCCGGCGGCCTTGGTGTCGTTGATGAGTTTGGCCTGGTCTTTTTCTACCATGTAGAATTCAGAATGCATGTGGTGCTGGGTCACATCATCCACCTTGACTGGACGGAAGGTGCCGAGTCCCACGTGCAGGGTGACATGGGCCAGTTTGATGCCTTTGGCCTGAATCTGCTCCAGCAGCTCCGGTGTAAAATGAAGTCCTGCGGTGGGTGCCGCGGCGGAGCCGTTGTGCTTGGCGTAGACGGTCTGGTAGCGGTTCTTGTCCTTGAGCTGATGAGTGATATAAGGCGGTAGGGGCATCTGGCCAAGCTGATCCAGAATCTCCTCGAAGATGCCCTCGTATTCAAAACGAATCAGGCGATTGCCCTCGTCCACCACGTCGATGACTTCTGCTTTCAGCAGGCCGTCGCCGAAGTCGATACGCGCGCCGGGTCTGGCTTTCTTTCCGGGCTTTACCAGAGTCTCCCAGACATTATCGGCCTTCCGCTTCAGAAGCAGCACTTCAATGTGCGCGCCGGTGTCTTCCTTAATGCCCAAAAGGCGGGCCGGGATGACCTTTGTATTGTTGACCACCAGGCAGTCGCCCGGGTTCAGGTAGTCGATGATGTCACGGAAGATTTTGTGCTCTACGGTTCCGGTTTTCTTATCCAGTACCATAAGGCGGGAGCTGCTGCGGTCCTCCAGCGGGTCCTGGGCTATCAGCTCCTGGGGTAAATCATAGTAAAAATCACTTGTTTTCATGTTGTAATTCCTGTCCTTTATCTATATTTCTGTATCATACGTTTTCTAATCTTGCCAGACATATGATAGCTTTCATCCTTCTATTTAAAACTGCCTTCGCATCTTATTTTCTAAAACTTTCTCTTCTTAAACCAATATAGAATCACGCCCACCACCACGATGCTCAGCACAATCACATACAGATACCCGAACTTCCATCCCAGCTCCGGCATATACTTGAAGTTCATACCATACCAGCCCACAATCAATGTCAGCGGCTGGAAGATAATGGTCACCATGGTAAATAGCTTCATGGTGTTGTTCAAGTTGTAATTCAGGGTAGCGTCCATGGCTTCCCTAAGATGTATCAGGTTGTCGCAGAGCAGCTGTGTATTGTTGCTCAGGCGCTCGGATTTGTCGGTGAAGATCTTGAAGTAACGCAGATCCTCTTCCTCGAACAAATCATTTTCATTCTCCTGCAGGGACTCTCCGATGTCGATAAGCTGCTCGTAATAGTTTTTCAGTGTGGAAAGCCGGTTCCGCAGATCGAAGATCTCCGTATTCAGCTCCGGGTCCACCTTACCGTTGACCACTTCCCGCTCCATGGCGATAATCTGGCGCTCGGTCATAACCAGTCCACGGTTGCCGCTGGACAACAGGCGCTCCAGCACACCGTAGATTACCTTCTCCATGGTGGCATTCTGCCGGAACCGTCCGATGGCGTCCAGGAACATTTGCCGGATGCTGTCTTCTTTATCAATGATCTTCACCACTACAAACAGATTTTTCTTGATGAAAAAGCCGATGCGGTTGCGTCTGGTGCTTAAGTTCAGGATGTCTACGATATTGATCATACCGAAGCTGAACTCGTCGTATACATCCATACTGGTCCGGAAATGGGTGAAATCTGTCATACAGTCCTTGACCGCCACCTCGGAAAGTCCCAGCTCCTGATAACAGCCTTTCAGCTCATCCAGGGTCAGATAACCTACGCAGATGTCGTGGAAATCCAGCTGTTCCAGACTGATTTGCCGGATTTCTTTATTGTGTATCGAATAAAACATGTTGCTCCTCCCTGTATGTCTGCTCTTCTATGTGCTTCTTCCTGCATAAAGCAAGGCTTATGGCGATACAGGAAAAGAATCAGGAATGTCTGCTCTCTCTGGCCTCATCCAATATTTTCATAACCATCAGACTATGTTCCAGGCGTTTGTCCAGTTCCGCCCGATTATTATGGATATAGTAATCGGTAAATG
>CAVKIR010000143.1:0-4963 GCA_963656395.1 Prevotella sp. CAG:279 | reverse complement strand
AAGAAAAATATCCGAACGCGGAGGTGGTGCTGACGCTGGGAGCTAAGGGCGCGGCATATTCCTATAAAAAAGAAAGAATTTATCAGGTTGGATATCCTGTTAAAACCGTGGATACGACAGGGGCAGGAGATACATTTACAGGCTATTTTCTGGCCTGCATGCTGAGAAAAATGCATGTAAAGGATTGCCTTCAGTACGCTTCAAGAGCAGCGTCTCTCGCGGTGACCCGGAAGGGCGCGGCCTCGGCGATTCCCTGGAAGAGCGAAGTGGATGCATATGAAGAGAAGATCGCTCTCTGACAGAAGAACGGGAGGGGATAAGGATGGATGAGAAAACAAGACGACAGAGGCTTACAGTTCCGGCGGGCAGACTGCGTATTGTCATAGATTCCGATGCGAAAAATGAGGTGGACGATCAGTTTGCCATCGCCTGGGCGCTGCGCTCTCCGGAGCGGTTTCAGGTGGAGGCTGTGTATGCAGCGCCATTTTCCCACACGGTATTCCGGCATAATATCGGGGATTATGATTTCAAGCTTCAGGAGGATCCGAAGGAGGGTATGGAGCAGAGCTACGAGGAGATTCGGAAAATATACCGACTCCTGGGAGAGGCTCCGGAAGGAAAGGTGTTCCGCGGTGCGACGGAGTACATAGACGAGGCGCGCCATCCGGTGCCAAGCGATGCGGTACGCGACTTGATTGAACGTGGTATGAGCAGTTCTGAACCGCTCTATGTAGTTTCGATTGGAGCCTGCACGAACGTGGCCTCCGCGTTGATACAGGAACCAGGGCTTGCGGATCATATCGTGGTCGTATGGCTGGGCGGACAGCCCCTGTACTTTGATCATGGGTATGAGTTTAACATGGGACAGGATATCCGCGGGGCGCAGCACCTGTTCAACTGCGGGGTACCGCTGATCTGGATTCCCTGCATGAACGTGGCGTCGCTGCTTTCCTTCTCGGATGACGAGGCGAAAAGCAAGTTGAATGGCAAAAGCCGGATCGGCACCTATCTTACGGATATTGTGCTGGATCAGTTTTCCAATCTGGACAAGGCGCTGTCCAGGGGAAAGATGCACAGAACCCTGCAGCTGCGCGGAAGAGAGGATCAGTCGGAGGAGTATTTCGCGCAGTTTAAGTCCGAATATGTAGCCTGGTCCAGAACCATATGGGATATCTCCACGATTGCGTTTCTGAAAAATCCGGGCTGGGTACAGTCCACACGGGTGCCGTCCCCGATTCTGGGCGACGACTGTCGCTGGGTGAAGGCTCAGGATATGTCAAAACGGCATGAGATCCGGGTGGCAAATTACTGCCAGCGGGATTTGATTTTCGGGGATCTGGTAGCGTGTCTGAATCATGATTAGAAATAAAAATAAGAAAAACGCCGCAGGCTCTTTTTACAGAGTCTGCGGCGTTCGTTTTGCTTATCTGGACTGGGCTGCCAGCTCCTTCAGTTCCTGGAAGAGCTCCAGATCCTCCTGACTGATTTTCAGGTTGGAACGATAGGTTTTGCCGTCCGGTTCCGTCACGGTGAAGTCCAGGATGGTTCCCTCATGGATGCCGTCCTGCATGACGGAGCTTAAGAACAGCGGAAACTTCGGGTGCGCGTCCCGGAAGCGATCCCAGGCGGATTTCATTTTTAAAAGCTGCATCGGATTCATAGGTGGATTCTCCCTTTATTTATAAGATATATTCGCAATCATAACAGGTTTCGGACTTTTCTGCAAGAAAACCACAGTGAAAACACTTGACAGTCTTCGCCCTTATTCATTACAATAGAACAGGTAAGAACATATGCAAACTGCCTAACAGTTGACGATAAGCACTCGAAAGGAGATGACTTACCACCTGTAAGGTAGTTTTTTTATGCAATAGGAAACCACTATTACATAAAAAAATTATCGCACTGCGGCGGAGTGGAATTATGTCGCTAAAGCGACCCGCCGCAGGCGTAGAATCCTGCAAAGCAGGATTCTATCCTACAGATAGAAGGAGGTATTAACATGGCAAAAACAGACGTACTGATTATCGGAGCGGGACCGGCGGGTATCTTTACAGCGCTGGAGCTTTTGAAGAAGGGAAGTAAGAAGTCGATCACCATCGTGGAGAAGGGAAGAGCGGTGGAAAAGCGTTCCTGTCCCAAGGCTAAGACGAAGAAATGTGTAAACTGCAAGCCCTACTGCAATATCACCACCGGCTTTTCCGGCGCAGGCGCTTTTTCCGATGGAAAGCTGTCCTTAAGCTATGAGGTGGGCGGCGATCTGCCGACGCTCATCGGCGAGGATCTGGCGCAGGAGACGATCCACTATGCGGATCAGATTTACCTGGAATTCGGTGCGGACACCCATGTGGAGGGCGTCGGCAATGAGGCAGAGGTAAAGGAGATCCGCAAGCGCGCGATCCAGGCAGGCTTAAAGCTGGTGGACTGTCCCATCCGTCATCTGGGAACCGAGAAGGCCCAGGAGATCTATTACCGCATCGAGCAGTATCTGCTGGAGCATGGGGTGGAGATTCTCTTTGACAGCCACTGCCGTGACCTGATTGTGGAAAATGAGGTCTGTAAGGGAGCGGTTATCGAGGACTCCGGAAAAGAGACGAATGAGCGCGTGGTTTACGCGGAGCACGTCATCGTGGCCACCGGACGCAAGGGCGCAGACTGGCTGGAGAAGCTCTGCGAGCAGCATGATATCGCTCATCAGCCGGGCACCGTAGACATCGGCGTCCGGGTGGAGGTTCGCAACGAGATCATCGAGGACGTGAACAACGTACTCTACGAGTCCAAGCTCATCGGTTACCCGCTGCCCTTCAAGAACAAGGTGCGTACCTTCTGCCAGAATCCGGGCGGCTTCGTAAGCCAGGAGAACTACGACAACGATCTGGCCGTGGTCAACGGACATTCCTACAAGGATCTGAAGTCCAACAACACGAACCTGGCGATTCTGTGCTCCCATAACTTCACGCATCCCTTCAACCAGCCCATTGCCTATGCGCAGAAGGTGGGCGAGCTGACGAATATGCTGGGTGACGGCAAAATTATGGTGCAGCGCTACGGCGATATCTTAAGCGGCAAGCGGACCTGGCAGAAGGAGCTGACCCAGTCCAACGTGCGGCCGACCCTGCCGGACGTAGTGGCGGGCGACATTACCGCGGCTATGCCCTACCGTGCCATGACGAATATCATCAACTTTATCCAGGCGGTGGATCATGTGGTGCCCGGGTTCGCGGGCTACGAGACTTTACTCTATTCTCCGGAGCTTAAGTTCTACAGCAACCGGATTAAGATGACCCCGGATTTCGTCACGAATATCAAGGGACTGTACTGTCTGGGCGATTCCAGCGGCTGGACCAGAGGCCTGATGATGGCATCTGTCATGGGCGTGCTGATGGGAAGAAAGCTTGCAGAGGACGAGTAAGAGATTGTTATTTATTTCACGTATTTTCGATTTTTTGGAAAAAAGGTCTTTACGAAATCGACAGAATATGCGAAAATATAACCAAATGCGACGAGCCGGGACCTAAGCCACCCCGCGTCGCGATTAATCCATTCTGAAAGGAGTTTTAAAATGATTTATTCACATGAAGTCGAGATGATGTGTCCGGTAGCACAGGGCGTACACCATGGCGCCGCTCCGATCCCGGAAGAAGCAAAATGGGTACAGGCGAAGGAAGTGAAAGATATTTCCGGCTTTACACACGGCATTGGCTGGTGTGCACCGCAGCAGGGAGCATGTAAGCTGACCCTGAACGTAAAGGAAGGCGTGATCCAGGAGGCACTGGTGGAGACCATCGGATGTTCCGGTATGACTCATTCCGCAGCGATGGCTTCCGAGATTCTGCCGGGCCTGACTGTACTGGAGGCTCTGAACACAGACCTCGTATGTGATGCTATCAATACCGCTATGCGTGAGCTGTTCCTGCAGATCGTATACGGACGTTCTCAGTCCGCGTTCTCTGAGGATGGTCTTGCAGTAGGCGCAGGTCTGGAGGACCTTGGAAAGGGACTTCGTTCTCAGGTTGGTACCATGTACGGTACTCTGAAGAAGGGACCGCGTTATCTGGAGATGGCAGAGGGCTACGTAACAGGCATTGCTCTGGACGCAGAAGACCAGATTATCGGCTACCAGTTCGTTTCTCTTGGCAAGATGACTGACTTTATCAAGAAGGGTGATGACCCGAACACTGCATGGGAAAAGGCGAAAGGTCAGTACGGCCGTGTAGCAGATGCGGTTAAGATCATTGACCCGCGCAAAGAGTAATCGAGGAGGTAGATGAAAAATGGCATTATTTGAATCATATGAGAGACGTATTGATAAGATTAACGCTGTTCTGAACAGCTATGGCATCGCTTCCGTCGAGGAAGCGGAGAAGATCACCAAGGATGCAGGTCTGGATGTATACAACCAGATCAAGGGCATTCAGCCGATCTGTTTCGAGAACGCTTGCTGGGCATACATCGTAGGCGCAGCTATCGCAATCAAGAAGAACTGCCGCAAGGCAGCAGACGCTGCAGCAGCCATCGGAGAGGGCCTTCAGGCTTTCTGTATTCCGGGCTCTGTAGCAGATACACGTAAGGTAGGTCTGGGACATGGCAACCTGGGCAAGATGCTTCTGGAAGAGGAGACCGAGTGCTTCGCATTCCTGGCAGGCCATGAGTCCTTCGCAGCAGCAGAGGGTGCTATCGGTATCGCAGAGAAGGCAAACAAGGTTCGTCAGAAGCCGCTGCGCGTTATCCTGAACGGTCTTGGAAAGGACGCTGCGCAGATCATCGCCAGAATCAACGGATTTACCTATGTGGAGACAGAGTACGATCCGTACACGAACGAAGTAAAGGAAGTATTCCGCAAGGCTTACTCCGAGGGACTTCGTGCAAAAGTTAACTGCTACGGTGCGAACAGCGTTCCGGAAGGCGTAGCAATCATGTGGAAGGAGAACGTAGACGTATCCATCACCGGTAACTCTACGAA
>CAVKIR010000142.1:0-4983 GCA_963656395.1 Prevotella sp. CAG:279 | reverse complement strand
GTCGATATGTGCACCGACCTCATCCACGATCAGCTCCCCTATCTCTTCCACACCTTCGCAATGACTGATACCCAGCACCTTTCCTTTTTTACTGATGACCAGAATGTTGGAATTCAGAATCTCCGTCAGCACCTCACAGATATCGTTAAATACTACCTTGCTGGAATTGTTGTTATGCAAAAGCTTATTGATTTTTCTTGTTTTATCCAATAATTGTACACTCAACTTCTCTTCCTCCCTTTGTATTTTGCAGTCCTTTTTTCTTTTTTTCAAAACAACTCGGAATTTATATGAATTTTAGCACAATTACCGGGGTTTTTCAAGTTGTTATTCGTGAATTTTCTGACTACTTATCACAATTTTGTACTGAACAGTTGCGACTCCTTTTTCTTTGGCATCGAATGACCACAGGTCTCATTGGCGCAGACCAGCTTGCTGCCCTTCTCTACCATATAGCTTCCGCAGACAGGGCATTTCTCCTTCGATGGCTTCTGCCAGGACATGAAATCACAATTCGGGTGATTCTCGCAGCCGTAATACTTCCGACCCTTTTTCGTTCTGCGAAGCACAACTTCCCCGCCGCATTTCGGACAGGGTACACCGATTTTTTCCAGATACGGCTTGGTATTCCGACATTCCGGAAAGCCCGGGCAGGCCAGGAAACGTCCGTGAGGGCCGTACTTGATGACCATATGGCGGCCGCACTCCTCGCAGACCACATCTGTCACCTCGTCCTCGATCCTGACCTCCTTCAGCTCCTTCTCTGCTGCTTCGACGGCCTTCTCCAGATCCGGATAGAAATTCTCTACCACTGTCTTCCAGTTCACCGTTCCTTCTTCCACGCAGTCCAGAAGTCCTTCCATATTTGCCGTAAAATCCGTCTCCACGATGGTGGGGAAGGCCTGCTTCATCATATTATTGACCACCTCACCCAGCTCTGTGAGATACAGGTTCTTATTCTCCTTCGCCACATAGCGGCGCGCAATGATCGTCGTGATGGTCGGTGCGTAGGTGCTGGGGCGCCCGATGCCAAGCTCCTCCAGGGTCTTTACCAGAGCTGCCTCGGTATAATGAGCCGGCGGCTGGGTAAAATGCTGTTTGCTTTCTAATTCTTTCAAAGAGAGCTTTGTCTCTTTACTGATGCTCTTCAGAAGACGGCTGTCGCCTTCCTTTTCTTCTTCCTGCACATAGACGGAGAGGAAACCGTCAAAGGACACCCGGGATGCAGACATGGTAAACCGGTATTTTCCGCCGTCGATTTTCACGGTAGCTGTCTCATAGACGGCATCTGCCATCTGGCTGGCCGTGAAGCGCTTCCAGATCAGCTGATAGAGACGGAACTGCTCGCGCGTCAGGGAATCCTTGACCATCGCCGGTGTCCGGGACAGATCTGTGGGGCGAATGGCCTCGTGGGCATCCTGAATTTTCTTGCTGCTGTTCTTGGTATTTCGCTCCTTTGCGATATAATTTTCTCCGAAGCTAGAGGAAATGTAGTCCCGTGCTGCCTTGGCTGCTTCCTCCGATATTCGGGTGGAATCGGTACGCAGGTAGGAGATCAGAGCTACAGTACCGCTGCCCTTGATATCCACGCCCTCATAGAGCTGCTGTGCCACACTCATGGTCTTCTGGGTGGAAAAGTTCAGCGCCTTGGATGCCTCCTGCTGCAAGGTACTGGTGGTAAAGGGCAGGGGTGCTTTCTTGACACGCTCGCCGTTCTTCACCTCGCTGACCTCGTAGGTGATGCCCTCCAGCTCCTTCTGAATCCGGTCCATCTCCTCCTTGGAGCGCACCGTCAGCTTGCCCTCTTTTGTGCCGTAGAAATGCGCCTGCAGTGGCTTTTTCCCGCCGTCTGCCAGAAAATCCGCATCCAGTGTCCAGTATTCCTCCGGCACAAATGCATTGATCTCCTCTTCCCGATCTGCAATCAGTCGAAGCGCTACGGACTGCACGCGGCCCGCACTCAGGCCTCTCTTTACCTTGGCCCAAAGGATCGGGCTGATCCGGTATCCCACCATGCGGTCCAGCATCCGGCGTGCCTGCTGGGCATTGACCAGGTCCATATCAATCTCTCTTGCATTTTTCAGGGATTCCTTCACTGCACTCTTGGTGATCTCATTGAAGGTAATCCGGTACATTTTCTTCGGATCCAGCTTCAGCGCCTGGGACAGATGCCAGGCGATCGCCTCACCTTCCCGGTCAGGGTCGGTTGCGAGATAGACTTTATCTGCTTTCTTTGCCTCTTTGCGCAGCTTAGCGAGAATATCACCTTTTCCGCGAATGGTAATGTATTTGGGCTCATAGTCATGCTCCGCGTCAAATCCCAGCTGGCTCTTGGGCAAATCCCGCACATGACCCTGGGATGCCAGCACTTCATAATTGGATCCGAGGAATTTCTTGATGGTCTTTACCTTTGCCGGAGACTCTACGATAACCAGATTCTTTGCCATAATACATCTCACTTTCTTTAATATCCTCTGTTCGCTGCAAAGGGCTAAGAAAGCGTATAATAATTCTTGTATACTTCTTTTGCATAGCCTTTCATTTGCAGTTTTGCCATAATACTTAAGACTTCACCGGGCGTCATGCCTGTCTCTGCACAGATCTCCGCCAGGTTTTTGGCCTGCAAGCGTAAACAACTATACACTAAATTTTCTGACCTTTCAAGCACAATTTTATTTTTTTTCGTCTTTTTATTGTTAAATTCTGGTAAGATATGGAGAACCTCCAGGAGCTGTTCCGGGGAAATGGCTATTCCGGCCCCCTCTCTTATCAGGTTGTTGCAGCCTGCACTTAAGGCCTCCCCCAGGGGGCCCGGTGCTGCATAGACCTCCCGTCCCTGCTCCAGACCGTAATCGGCTGTAATGAGGGAACCGCTTTTCATTCTTGCTTCTATTATAAGTACCAGATCGGACATGCCGCTCAGGATTCGATTCCGCAGCGGAAAATAATATTTCAAAGGGCGCACGCCCGGCGGACTCTCTGAGATAATCCCGCCGCAGTGCTCCAAGGCCATATAGATATCCCGATTTGACTCCGGATAGCACATATCGGCACCGCCGGCCAGCACTGCGAAGGTCGCGCCATGCTTTTTCAGGACACCGTAATGGCTGCAGGCGTCAATTCCCCTGGCCATCCCGCTTAGGATCTGCACTCCGGCTGCAGCAAGCTCCCCGCCGAACCACTCCGAAAGATGCCGCCCATAGGCCGTGCAATCCCGGGCGCCCACGATAGCTACCGCAGGCTTTTGCTCCTCCGGAAGCCTTCCCCGGACAAAAAGGCCGCAGGGTGCATCCGGGATCCCCAGAAGACGCTTCGGATAGAGTGGATCCAACAGACTCACGAAGCTAAGTGCCAAGCGTTCCAGCCGCTCTGCCTCCCGTTCAAAATTCCAGCTTTTTCTTTTTTCCGTCAGAATCATCAGCAGTTCCCGGTTCGAGGGAAAGCTTTCCAGCAGCTCCTTTTCGCTGCAGTAAAAGACCGCTTCCGGGCTTCCGTATTTTCCCAGCAGCTTATGCTCCAGACCGGGAGAGTAGAACAGGCTGCTGCAGAACCAATGCCAGTACTTTTTTTCTTCCATATCTATACCCCCTTCAGCCACTGATTTCGATCCGGCGGCCGATAACCCAGAGCCTCCAGAATATGCCCCTCTTCTATCTGTTCTTTTCCGTCGAGGTCTGCGATGGTTCTGGCTACCCGTACGATTCTGTGATAAGCCCGGGCGCTTAAATGCAGCGCTTCAAAGGCATCTCCCAAAAGCTCTTTTTCCTTTTCCCCAAGGCAGCCATACCGTTCGGTATCGCCTGCCCCCAGCTGTGCATTAAACCGAACCTTTATTCCCCGATAGCGTTCCTTTTGCATTTCGTGGGCCTGCTCCACCCGGGCGCGAATCTCTGCCGTAGATTCGCTTTTTCCTGTCTTCTGCAGATCTGCATAGCGAACCGGTGACACATTTACACAGATGTCCATGCGATCCAAAAGTGGCTGAGACAGCTTACCCAGATACCGCGCCACATCCTGCTGCGCACATTTGCAGCGGTTCCTGTCTGGATAATAGCCGCAGGCACAGGGGTTCATCGCCGCCACCAGCATAAAATCCGCAGGAAAGGTATAGGTCCCGGCGGTTCGACTGATGCAGATTCGTTTTTCCTCCAGGGGCTGGCGCAGAATTTCCAATGCGGTTCGTCGAAATTCCGGAAGTTCATCCAGAAACAGGATTCCCTTGGAGCTTAAAGAGACTTCGCCGGGTCCCGGTACCCGGCCGCCGCCGGCCAAAGCCTCCGGTGTAGTGGTATGATGGGGCGAGCGGAAGGGGCGCTTCAGAAGCAAGGACTCCTGCTCCGCCAGAAGTCCTGCGATACTGTAAATTTTTGTAATTTCCAGGCTTTCCTCCAGAGACAAAGGCGGCAAAATTCCGGGAATTCGCCGGGCAATCATCGTTTTACCGGAACCGGGCGGACCGATCATGAGAAAATTATGCATACCGGCAGCTGCGATTTCTGCCGCCCGCTTCACCTCATCCTGACCGTGAATCTGAGAGAAATCCTCTTGTCCGCCGCTTCCCATCTCCCGGTCAGCAAACATGGCCTCTACATCTACCACTGTCTTTTCTGCCTGATCGGGATGCTGCAAAATCTCTATCAGCTCTTCTAACCTGGATACACCCACGACCTCGATATCCTGAAATACGGCACCCTCTCTCGCATTGGCTGTCGGCACAATACAACGTCGAAGCCCCAGCGTCTTTGCCGCCTCCACCAGAGCGAGCACGCCTGAGACTCCCAGCACCTGCCCGCTCAGGCTTAATTCACCCACGATCATCAGTCCCTCAAGGTTCTTTGCCGGAATCTTCTCCATAGAGCCCAGAACTGCGGCTGCTACTGCCAGATCAAATCTGGATCCTTCCTTTCGGATGCCGGCCGGAGCCAGATTCACTGTAATGCGTCTGGGCGGAAGCGGATAGCCCGTATTGCGAAGGGCAGTACG
>CAVKIR010000141.1:0-4988 GCA_963656395.1 Prevotella sp. CAG:279 | reverse complement strand
CCTACGTGACTATCTGGAACGCGGAGGCATTCATCGAAACCACGGTGGTTCCGGTGATTCTGATGATGGTGGTCAATTACTTTGTACTGAGACGAAAGCTCAGCTTGTCACCGCTGAAGTTCCTGCGGCGGGATTTGAGCCGTCGGAAACAGAAGCACGCCATGCCGCTGAGCCGCCATATTCCGTTCTTTACCCGGTTCCGCTTAAGGGTCATTTTCCAGAATGCCGGTAACTACCTGATTCTCCTTATCGGAATCATTTTCGCCAATATGCTGCTGATGTTCGGCCTGGCACTTCCGGCGGTGCTCGACCACTACCAGACGGAGATCGAGCAGAATCTGCTCTGCAATTACCAGTATATCCTGCAGGTGCCCTACGATGCCATGAACGAGGATAAGAAGCTGGAGAGCATGATTTCCATGCTGTATTTCAGGAGTGAGACGGAGACGGACAATGCGGACGCCGAGAAGTTCACGGCCTACGCGCTGCATACGCCGGAGAAGCCTTATATGAAGGAGAGTGTGATGCTCTACGGACTGCAGGATGACAGCCGGTATATCCCCATTGATTTCCGGGATAATGGCGTATACGTCTCCTCGGCTTACGCGGAGAAATATCTGCTGGAGCCCGGTGACGAGCTTACCCTGTACGAAGAGTACGGCACCGATGCATATACCTTCCGGGTGGACGGCGTCTACCATTACGAGGGCGGCCTGACCGTCTTTATGCCCCAGAAGCAGCTGATCGCTCTGTTCGATCTGGGAAATGATTATTTCAGCGGTTATCTGTCCGACACGGAAATCACAGACATCGATGAAAAATACATCGGCTCCGTGATCGACGCGGAGGCTCTGACTAAGATTTCGAGGCAGCTGACCGTGTCCATGGGCGGCATGATGGGCCTTGTCAACGGCTTCGCCATGCTGATGTTTATGGTGCTGGTCTACCTGCTGTCGAAAATCATTATCGAGAAAAATGCTCAGTCTATTTCCATGGCGAAGATACTGGGCTATTCCAACCGGGAAATCAGTGGGTTATACATTATGTCAACCACAATGGCTGTGATTCTGTTTCTGCTGGCAAGCCTTCCCATCGAATATGAGGTCATGGTAGTGCTGTTTCGCGTGATGATGCTGCAGAGCATCAGCGGCTGGATTACCTTCTATATCGGGCCGGAGATCTATGTGAAAATGTTTGTGATGGGCTTTGTGACCTATCTGGCAGTGGCTCTTCTGGAATACCGGAGGATTCGGCGCGTGCCTATGGATGCAGCCCTGAAGAATGTGGAGTAGATGGAGGAGTGAGGGTATGAATGGAAAGAAATTGTTGAAAAAGAAGCTGGGACTGCTCCTGATTCTGCTGGCTGTGCTGATGGCGGGAGCTGCGGTGAATGCAGAGATAAAGAATAGAGAAGAGAAAAAGGATGTGACACAGGCCGAGGCCGTCGCCTCTGCGTCCGATACAGACTTCGAAACAGGCGATGAGGAGACCCGGGCTTCCTCCATGGAAAAGGATAAGGCAGAAACGGTTTACATAAAATCGGATGCGGTGGGAAACACAAAAGAGATTACCGTGGAAACCATGCTGAAGCATCCCTCTGACGGATCGGATATCCGGGACCAGAGCAATCTTAAGGACATCCGCAATACCAAGGGCGACGAGGAATACAGCCGGGGATCCGACGGAAGCCTGATTTGGGAGAATCACGGCGAGGACATTACCTATAAGGGAAGTAGTGACGCAGAGCTGCCGGTCAAGGTGAAGGTCAGCTACTCTCTGGACGGGGAGCAGATAAGTCCGGAGGAGCTGGCCGGAAAGAGCGGCCGGGTGAAGATTCGCTTCGACTATGAAAATACATCCACCGAGACCGTGACGGTGCAGAATAAGTCCTATGAGGTGCAGACGCCGTTTCTGGTCATGTCGACGCTGCTTCTGCCCTCCGATACATTCTCCAATATCGAGGTGGAAAATGGCAGGCTGATGCAGATGGATGACCGGAATATGGTCATCGGCTGCGCGATGCCGGGACTGGCGGACAGTCTGCAGCTGTCCGGCTATGAAGTGACCGAGGACATCGATATTCCGGACTACGTGGAAGTGACTGCGGACGCGCAGGAATTCGAGTTGGAATTCACCGCTACGATTATCACGCCGGGACTGCTGGAGGATCTGGACACGGATGAGCTGAAGGACGCGGATGATTTCGCGGACGGCATGGATGAACTGAAGGACGGCGTGGAGGATCTGGATGAGGGCGTCACCGAGCTCTATGACGGCCTCAAGGAATTCTATAACTACCTGGATGAATATACCAGCGGCGTGACGAAGCTGCGGGATGCGACAAAGCAGCTCTGGGAAGGTACGGGAAAATTAAACGAGAGCAGCAAGGCTCTGAACGATGGTGCAGCAGCGCTGCAAAGCGGCCTGGAGCAGCTGAATATGGCACTGCGCGCGGCGAGCGGCACGTCGGGCGGTTCCGATGGGAACGGCAGTGGAGAGGCGGTCGGTGCGGACACAGCGGCCGGTCAGGCAGCCTTCGCAAAGACCGTAGCGGCCTTGGGAGCGGCCGCAGCCGCAGATCCGGAGAGCGAAGAAGGAAAGGCGCAGCAGGAAGCCCTGGCAGCCCTGGGGCTGACAGCAGAGGACGCACAGAATCTGGCAGCCTACGCTAAGACCCTGTCAGATGCGGGAGCCTCCGCAGAGGCGCTTCAGATCCAGCTGCAGACCTCCGTAGCCGCCCTGGAAGCCGGCAGCAAGCAGCTGACCGAAGGACTGACAGCTTATACCACAGGAGTCAGCCAGCTCTATGCGGGTGCAGAAAAAGTTGTAGAGGGCGGTACCACCCTCTGCACCGCGGGCGGAGAGATCTATGACGGCTTCGGCGAAGCTCTGGACGGTGTGAACGAGCTGCGGGACGGCGTCCGCGACTTCAAAGAGGACGGCATCGACGAACTCACTAAGCTTGGTGGATCTGACCTCCGCAATGTGGTGAACCGCCTGCGAGCCGTGAAAGAGGCCGATGACGCCTATGATAACTTTGCAGGACTCGCCGAAGGCAAAACCGGAAGCGTGCGCTTTATCGTAGAGACTGAGGAGATAAAAAAATAGCAGAAAAAACCAGCGGCTGGCGGAAAAGCTTTTCCTAAGGAGGGGCTATTTGTCCCCGAGCGTGGAAAAGTTTTCCGCCAGCCGCGTCCGTCTTAAATTAATCTCATTTCAAAGCATCCCAATAGGCTTCCGTCAGCGAACCCTTCATCGGCACGCCAAGCTCCGGCAGCACCGCATCCAGCGCTTTCACCACAGCCTCCAGCTTTTCAACTCGTGCATTTTCCCCCATATGTCCAATCCGGATCACCTGACCCTCCAGCACATCAAAGGAGCCTGCCAGCATAATGTTATATTTTTCACGCACCGCCGTCAGAATCGCCGCGGCCGTCGTCTCCTTCGGTACATCAAAGACAGATACCGTGTTCGAATATCCATTCCGCGTATGCAGCTTCAGTCCGCAGGAGGCCAGAGCTGTCCGGACGGCCCGGGCGATCCTCGCATGCCGCTCCAGGATCGTGCTGTCCGCCTGAATGTTCTCAAAGGCGACCCTTAAGCCCCGGATGTCACTGATGGGCATCGTATAGGGAAACCACTGCTTCTCAAAATAGCCGTCAAAGGTCATAAGATTCGCATAAAATGAAGCAATCGGTGTCTTGCGTGCCTTCATAGCTGCCCAGGCAGCAGGGCTCACGGTCACAAAGGTCAGTCCCGGAGGTGCGGAAACCACCTTCTGGGAGCCGCCGCAGAGCAGATCGATCTGATAGTCATCCACCCGAACCTCCTCACCGAACATGGCAGACACAGAGTCCACAACGGTCAGAATGCCATAAGATTTTAAAAGCGGACAGATCCGCGCGATATCATTGAGTACACCGCTGGGGGTGTCGCAATGTACGACTGTGGCGTATTTGAAGTCGTGATCCTTTTTCAGAAAATCAGCCAGCGCGTCTACATCGACCGTTTCCAGATAATCTACCGTATAAAGCACCGGAGCTCCGCCGTACATCTTCACAAAGTCTGCAAAGCCTTTGCCGAAGATACCATTGTCGATGACCAGCACCCGGTCACCCGGCTCTGTGAGACCGGCGCAGGCAGCTTCCAGCCCCAGGATGCCCTCGCCGCCCAGAATCAGCGCCTCATTCTTCGTATGAAGCAGGGAACTGATGAGCTCGCAGGTCTCCTTGTAGAAGGTATAAAAGTCCGGATCCAGATCCGGATTGGTACAGGGCAGGCTTCTGGCCGCCAACACATTTTCCCGGACCTGTGTAGGCCCGGGCGTCATAATTTCGTACATCACATCATCTCCTTAAAGTCTCTTCTGAATGATTACTCTCAGGCGCTCCGCAATCGGAAGCACGATGATCGCTGCTACTCCAATCTGCACCAGATTACCCGGAATGGAAGTCACCGGAGCCACCCAGTTGCCGTAGATAAAGCCCTCGGCGATGTAGTAGCCTACGACCTTAATCACGCAGGCAATGGCGATAGCCAGCGCATTCCAGCCAAAGCCGTGATGCTTCTCGGTGATGGCGCCTACGGCAAAGCCCATGAAGCCTACGATGACGAAGGTGAAGGGAGCCCAGAGATACCAGCCGGACAGGAGATCAAAGAGTCCCATTCCGAAGGCTCCGGCCAGTGCGCCGGTGCGGCGTCCGAAGAGGATGGCTGCCAGGAAGAGCGGCACATTTCCCAGATGAATCAGTCCGCCGTTGGCCGCGATGGGCAGGCGAAGGTTGACAAATGCGGTGAAAATATAGGTGAGCGCAATCAGCATGGCATCGATGACGAGCTCCTTTGTAGAGATACGGGTTCTTTTTACGGTAACTGTATTTGCAGTCTGCATAGTTACATTTCCTCCTTCGTAGATTCGTTAGGTGCTACTATAACCTGTGTAGGCCCGGGCGTCATAATTTCGTACATCACATCATCTCCTTAAAGTC
>CAVKIR010000140.1:0-4997 GCA_963656395.1 Prevotella sp. CAG:279 | reverse complement strand
GAATAAGGGATGGCAGGTTATCGCACTGCTGAGTGATGATACCGGTATTCCGAAGTGTGCGGAAGACAGATTAAAAGTATTCGAAAAGATTATGGCGAAGGCGAAGGAGTACGGAATCTCGCCGGACCGCATTCATATCGACCCACTGGTAGAGATGCTCTGTACCTCAGAGGATGGAATCGCGATGAACGTGGAGGTTATCTCGACGGTCAGAAAGCAGTATCCGTCCATTCATATTACAGCGGCTGTCAGCAATATTTCCTTTAATCTTCCGGTGCGTAAGCTGATCAACTACGGCTTCGTGGTACTGGCGATGAATGCGGGACTGGACAGCGCTATCATGGATCCGACCAATCGGGACATGCTGGGTCTGGTCTATGCGACAGAGGCACTTCTCGGACTGGATGATTATTGTATGGAATATATCGGTGCTTATCGTGAGGGAATGATAGGACCGGTTAAAAAATAACGGAACATAGTCACAGATTTCATTAAGGAGGAATAGAACATGTCAAAGATTACAGAGGTAGCAGAATTAGTAGAAAAAGGAAAAGCAAAGCTGGTAGGAGGAGCCGTACAGAGTGCACTGGATGAGGGCTGTGATGCCACAGAGATCCTGAACGGCATGATTGATGCCATGGCTGTCGTAGGCGACAAATTCAAAAACGGTGAGATCTTCGTACCGGAGATGCTGGTAGCAGCCCGGGCAATGAAAAAAGGTGTAGATGTTCTGAAGCCGCATCTGGCAACAGGTGCGACCGGAAGCATGGGTAAGCTCATTATCGCTACCGTAGCCGGAGACCTGCATGATATCGGTAAGAATCTGGTAGCCATGATGATCGAGAGCGCCGGCTTTGAAGTGATTGACCTGGGTGTCGATGTGCCGGCATCGAAGATTATCGAGTGCTATAAGGAGAATCCGGATGTCAAGGTAATCGCCCTGTCCGCTCTTCTTACAACGACGATGCCGTCTCTTCGCGATACCGTTGCAGCACTGAATGCTGAGGACTTCCGCAAGGAGATCAAGGTTATGGTCGGCGGTGCTCCGATTACAGAGGAATTTGCAGAAGAGATCGGCGCAGACGGATATTCACCGGATGCTGCCAGCGCAGCTGTACTTGCAAAATCACTGGTTGCTTAATAAAACAAATCTAAAAAAGCCGCCCTGTTTGCTCCGTGTATTTCATGGACAGCAGGGCGGCTTTTGGGCTATAATGATTCCGGAGGGATCAACAATGTATCGGGTAAGATTTAGCAGAGAAAAACAGGAAATAGAAGTGGCTCCGGGAATGACGATTCTGGAGGCAGAGAGAAAGGCAGGACTCCTTCCGGATGCTCCCTGCGGAGGCCAGGGAAAATGCGGAAAATGTAAGGTGGTAGTGAATGGTTCGGAGGTCCTGGCTTGTCAGACACAGATTGACATGGATCTGGAGGTGGATACGAAGCGGGAAGCCTCTGAAAATGAGATATTGACAGAGGGGACGGGACGCAGTATTCCCTTGCAGCCGGATTTGAGACAGAGAAAAGTGCAGATAGAGAAGCCCAAAGCGGGGGACAATCGCTCCGACTGGGAACGTCTCCTTGAGCAGCTGGATGAAAAGGAAGCGATCGAGCCGGATCCGCTTCTCGCCGCCTCTCTCTACGAGCGACGTAAGGCGGACTGCGATTGGTATGTGATTTACACAGACAGGAAAATTATGGAAATCAATCAAGAGCCGCGTAAGTCTTGCTTTGCAGCCTTTGACATCGGAACGACGACCGTAGTCGGCTATCTCATGAATGCGGAGAGCGGAGTACAGCTGGCAGTCAGAAGCCGGATGAATCCGCAGGCGGAATACGGAGCTGATGTGATCATGCGGGCAAACCATGCCCTGAAAGAAGGAATTGCACCGCTTCGGGACGGAATTCGGAAGGCGATAGATGAGATGCTGCAGGAGCTGGCGACGGAAGCCGGAATCGCGGTCGAGGATATTTTTCAGGTCTCTGTCGTGGGCAACACCTGTATGCACCATCTTTTTCTGGGTATCTCACCGGCCTCGCTGGTGCATGCACCCTATAATCCGGCGATTCGCCAAGGACTTATCCTGCGGGCAGCGGATTTTGGGCTGCATGTGCATGCGAATGCAGAGCTGCTGCTGCTTCCGGATATCGCCGGCTATGTAGGTGCCGATACCTGCGGCTGCCTTCTGGCCCTGCGGCAGGATCGGAAGGAAGAGCTCAGCCTGATGGTTGATATCGGTACGAACGGCGAGATGGTACTCGGTAACCGGGAACGTCTGGTCTGCTGTTCCACGGCGGCCGGTCCGGCCTTCGAGGGAGCAAAGATCGAATGCGGTATGCGGGGAGCAGCCGGAGCTGTCGATCACGTCCGGTACCGGGATGGAGCATGGACTTATACGACGATTGGAGATGCTGCACCGGTGGGCCTGTGCGGATCCGGCCTGATTGATTTGGTGGCGGAGCTTCGCAAGGCCGGAAAAATCAGCGAGAATGGGCATCTGGAAAGCGGACAGGAGGTTCCTTCCAGATTCGTTTTGGTTCCGCCGGAAAAGTCCGGGAACGGAAAGGGTGTCTATCTGACGCAGAAGGATGTCGGAGAGGTACAGCTGGCAAAGGCTGCGATTGCAGCGGGCATTCGTCTCCTGATGGAGGAGCTTGCGGTGACGGAGGAAGCGATCGAAAAGGTATATCTGGCCGGAGCCTTCGGAAACTACATGAATCCCAAAAGTGCTGCGGTGATCGGAATGCTGCCATATTCCCTGTCGGATCGGATTCTTCCGGTGGGAAATGCAGCAGGAGAGGGAGCAAAGCTGGCGCTTTTGAATGCGAAGGAGAGACGGGAGATGGACGATCTGGTGCAGAACATCGGTTTTGTGGAGCTGGCCGTTTCACCGGAATTTCAGGATTGCTTTGTGGAGGAGCTTCTGTTTCCGGAGCTCCCGGAAGGAGGCAGCGATGCTTGATATAGAAAAATTGCAGAAAATGGGGATTGAAGCCGGATTTACCAAGGTGGGTCTTCTCAAATGCGATACCATAGAGGTTCTGCCGGAGGTGCGGCAGATGTGCGAAAAGAATACCTGCCACATGTATAAGAAAAACTGGAGCTGTCCGCCGGGCTGCGGAGACCTCGAAGCCTGTCGGGAGAAGATTGGCCGATACCGGGAAGGGATCCTTGTGCAGACCGTGGGGAAGCTTGAGGATCCCATGGATGGGGAGACTATGATGGAGACGGAGGCTATCCATAAGAAGCAGTTCTATGAATTTGAAAAGGTGCTGCGGGCCGACTGGCCCGGAATGCTGCCTGTCGGAGCAGGCTGCTGTACACGCTGCAAGGCCTGTACCTACCCGGATGCACCCTGTCGTTTCCCGGAGCAGGCCTTCTCATCGATGGAGGCCTACGGAATGCTGGTGACGCAGGTCTGTAAGGCGAACGGACTGGAGTATTACTACGGACCATGCACCATCGCCTATACCAGCTGCTATCTTTTAGAGTAAATATCAGGAAAAAGAGCCTGCCTCAGTTGGATGCAGGCTCTTTTTCCTGGTTTAGCAGAAAGCAAAGCTGGAGAAGCAGCCGATTCTTCGGCTGATCCAGGTCGATCTTCGTGATCTTTCGGATGCGCTCCAGTCGGTAGACCAGGGAACTTCGGTGAATAAAAAGAGCCTTGGCCGTCTGCAGAGAATTTCGCTCCAGTTCGAGATAGACCTGCAGGGTATGATAGAGCTCTGTATTATTTTCACGGTCATAGCGGATTAGGGCATCGAGTCTCGAGGAGACCAGAAGCTCGGGGCTGATCTGCCGGCTGCTCTCAGAGAGCATATATTCCAGAAGATAATCATCAAAGCGGGAGTACCAGATCATGCTCTGACTTTCCCGACCGAGGCGCAAGGCGGCGACGGCCTGCAGGTAACCCTGCGGAAGAAAAAAGAAATCCTGCAGCTCGGAGCTGACGCCGGTGGTGAAGAGACCCTCCCGCATCGTGATGGCCAGGGAACTGATGATATCGGAGGCGGAAGCATGATTGAAGGAGAGGTTCGCGACGACGACGATGCCCTGCTGATAGAGAAAGGCAAGGCCTTCCGGTATCAGGGCTTCGATGTGGCCGAGAGTGGCGAGGGAGGAATGCATACGGTCGTCCTGCTGCTGGGTCTCCATACGCAGAACCAGGTAGCGATCCTGCCTATTCCAGTTCAGATATTGCAGCTGATCGAGGATGGACTGCTGTTCCGTGAGCCGGCCGGAAAGAAAGTCTGTAAAAAATTGCTGGATATCATTTCCCATGGAAATCTGGAACAGGTTATGACGCTTGATGCAGAGCTCGATAAAGGAACCGAGATATTCCAGAGCCAGGAAATGACCCGGCATGAGCTCACTCTGCAGCTCATCGACACAGAGCCTTCCCTGATATTTTCCGTTGACCCACAGATTGATATAGAGAATCCGGTAACCACGAAGCTCAGCAGAATAAATCTGTGCGCCCCGGGTGGTCAGCGTCTGCTGGTATTCCGGATCGAGCTTGAATTCCTGAATGAGGCTTAAGGGAGCGATCTGTCTTCCGGTACGCTTGTCGTGAACCCATTCAGACATTCCGTTCACATGCCGTGGGGAGGAAAGAATATAAAAATTTGTATCATGGGCAAAGATGGGGTTGTGGAAGATATCGAGGCTGGCCTCCAGCATTTCGTCCAGAGGATCGATGGTGCCGAGGGCGAGCTGGAGACGGCTGCTCCAGCGCTGATACTTTTCGAAGGTCTGCTGCAGCTGATTCAGGGCATCGGAGAAGGAAAGCTGCCCCCGTATATGGAGAATACGGCAGGCCGGGGAAAAGCAGGAAAGATCTGCGCTTCCCAGAACGGCGAAGGAACAGTGCTTATAATTCAGAAAATCCCCTGAGAGATCACCGGCAAAGACCAGATACAGAAGGTGCGGATGGAGAACCTTCTTCGGCTGGTACATGCGAAGGCCTTCCAGTGTCAGGGGATCCTCCCGGCACAGA
>CAVKIR010000139.1:0-5011 GCA_963656395.1 Prevotella sp. CAG:279 | reverse complement strand
GTCGATGCCCTTGATCTTCACGATCTTCTTACCCTGATACTCCATCATCACGTTGGCATTGTGACGGTCGATCTGTCCGGTAATGGTATCCAGAATCTGCAGGGAATTGAGCTGCAGGTAGATTCCCTTATCCAGTGTCACCGGGTCAGCGCTGTCCATCCGTTCATCCCGCAGGACCTCGTTGCCTGCTTCCCAGAGCTCCTTTCCCTTGGCCTCCGCCATCAGGATACCCTGATGCCTTTTTCCGTCCTTATCCAGATATACGACTCTCTGGGTGGCCGGAACCAGATCCTGGATTCCCAGAAGCTCCGCCATCCGATAGGTAGCCACATTGCGATCCGTAATGCTGGAATTCTTCTCTATCTTTGCGATCTCATAGGCTGCACTGTAGGACGTATCGTGCCGGAAAATGAAGGCACCGAAATTCTTCAGGATTCTAGCTGCATAAGGCGTATGAAAGAACTGCTGAATTTCCCGTGGGATGGGCTTATGAACCTGTTCGAGAGCCTGGGCAAAAAGATCCGGTGTCACCCTGCCTGATGCAAAATCCGGTGCCTTCACCTTTCCGCTTACCAGGAAGTACTGATGAATCGGTCCCGGTCCGCCGAGCTGCTTTCCGAGGAAGGACAGATAGGCGCGGATCGTCTCTGGCTTTTCGTCGGTCTCCAGCATCTCCCTGACCTCTCCGGATTCCATGTACTCGCGGATATAAGACTCTATCGCCTGACCCAGTGGGACGTTATTCTCATTCTTCTTAATATAAGCCACCTCGCCGGTGGGTGCGGTCAGCTTAATGACATTGCTGGTATTGCCGCCGGTATAGGTTACGCTGCCTGCTTCTCCCCTCTGGAGATCCAGATGTCTGGTACGAGCCTCTGCCAGAACATTGACCCAGAGAGGGCGCTCCGCCTCATTCTCGTTATCCCGGAAGCTTTCAAAGACCTGCTTTGCCCGACCTTCCAGTACGGCCAGCTCCACAGAAGCCTTCGTATGTGCCTTCTTCACCATCTGGTAGCGTCGATATCCCTCGCCCTTATAGATACGTTTCAGTCCGCCCTTCTTCTCTGCCAGATACCGCTCACAGTGACGGCGCAGGGTTCCGTAGAGCTTCTGCAGCTCCGACAGCTGCGCGGCAAATGCCTCCTCATCGGCCGGAATCTCCTTTTGCGTATAAAAGCTTGTCACCGCATCCAGGGCTTCCTTTACCTGGGTCATCGCAGCCGAATCCTCCACGGTCTTACTGCTGAAATAAGCGGTTCTCCTATTCTCTGTCAGGTTCTTGCTGTCCGAAGTAAGCTTGTGATAAGCCTTCCATTCCTCGCCCTGCTCCTGCTCCTGCTGAAGGGGAGCCTGCATTGCATCAAACTGTAAATCCTGTTTTGTGATATATCCCTCTCTCGGCATAAGATATTCCTCCCGTGCTTATACGTTTTATTTCTGGCTTCCGAACAGGTAACCTGTATAGCAGTTTTTCTGTCTGTACTTGGCATCCATGGCACCGGCCTTTACGACCTTTTCCGATTTCAGGAAAGCTGCTCCGTTCCATTTGGCTGAAGGAGCCGCCATGGCATTGCCTGCGTCCTCCAGATTCAAAATTTTCACATTTCCCTTGTTCTTTTTGATCTTTTCGAAAAGCTTCTGTACACCGTGAAGCCGGTCGAGAAGTCCCTTCATCTCTGCGTCCGTCAGAAGATCGGCGAAGACATATTCTGTCATCTCATCCGTAAGAGCCAGCACACTGTCCATGACCTTCTGATCAATCACGCTCAGACGTGGCCCGTGTTCATTCTCCAGGGACTTGATCGGAAGCTCCTTCACCTTACCGTGCCGAAGTATATCCTCATAGGTAAGCTTTCCGAAGCTCATATCGTTATCGATTCCCCGGGCTTTCACGATATGCCGGCCTTCCTGCTCCAGCAGAATATTGCCCTTATGGCGATCCACCTGTCCGGCGATGACATCGAAGATCTGCAGGGAATTCAGCTGCAGATAGACCGCGTCATCCACCTGTATCTGTTCTTCCCTCTCGCCATACTGCTTTCTTCGCATCTCCTCATTGACGGCAGCCACATTCTTTCCTTTGGCCTCCGCCATGAGGATACCGTCCCGCTCTGTACCGTCTTCATCGATATAATGTACCTTCTGCGACGATGGAACCAATTCCGATATTCCCAGAAGCTCCGCCAGCCGGCAGGAGGCTACATTGCGGTTCGTGATACTGGAGCCTTCATCCATCTCGACAATATCTAAAGCAAAGCCCCTTGCATTATAATGCTTGTAAAAGAATTCGCCAAAGGAGCCTACAAGCTCCTCTGCAAGCTCGGAATGATACAGCACAAAGCTTCGAAATTCTGCGGTGAGATTGCTGTCGGACTTAAGCAATGTGTCCAGAAAGGCCCGCTGGTTCTCCTTCGCCTGAAAATCCTCTGCGTCAAAGTCCTCGTTGTCCAGGAACATCGCCTGCAGGGTCGGGCTGTGCTCAAGACAGTCATTAAACTGACGGATATAATCCTGAGCCGTCTCCGAGGCGATCCCGTCACTCTCCATTTTCCGGAATAATTCGGATTGTTCGAACCGCCGGATATAGTCCTCCACATGCTGTCCCGCCGGCACATTTTTCACATTTTCCTTAATGTAGGCTACCTCTCCTGCCTGGGTGGTGACCCGGATGACGCTGCTCATGTTGCCGCCTGTATATTCGATCCGGCAGTTTTCTTTTTTTCGCAAATCCATCCGTCGGGTACGAGCCTCTGCTAACACATTGACCCACAAAGGCCGATCCTCTCCCTGCAGCTCCTTCGTGTCCTCAAAGACCCGCCTTGCCCGGTTTTCGAGGATCGTCATCTCCACGGAGGCTCTGGCCAGCGCTTTCTTCACCAGCTGATACCGCTGATAGCCCTCTCCCTTATAGATGCGCTTCAGACCGCCCTTTCGCTGTTCCAGATAGATCTCGCAGTGCTTCTTCAGGTTCTTATAGCTTTCCTTGAGATCCAGCAGCTGCTGTTCAAAGGCTTCCTCTGTATCGGCCATGGTCTCCTTGGTATAGAAGTCCGTGATTTCATTCAGATATATCTTTACGCTCTGCATCAGGCCCGAATCTCTTTTGGGCAGCTGACTGAAATAGGCACTTCGGTAATTGTCCCGCAGCCGGTGCGTATTCTCCTGCAGCTTTCCGTAAGCCTGCCACTCTTCTCCCGCCTGCTGATCAACCTCGATCCTCCGACCCTGCAGCTGATTCTCATATTCGTCCAAATTCTTTTTTGTAATATATCCGTCCTGTGGCATAAGCTTCTCCTTTTCCTGGATCCCGGGGTGATGTTCTTTCTTTTATTGTACACGAAACAGTACAAATGGCAAGCAAATCACCTTAAAGTTTTTTAAAGTTTCCTCACTCCTCTAAGTTTGCTTTTTCTGCTTTTGCATGTATAATAAGGAAAAGGAATCTGAGATCATCGAGGTTTTAAAATGCGAAAAAAAATTTTAGGAAATACCGGAATCGAAGTCAGTGTCGCGGGCTTCGGGGTACTCCCCATGGGCCCCAGCCAACTGAATCTTTCGGTGGAGCAGGGGGCGGGAGTCATCCGCTACGCCCTGGAACAGGGCTTTAATTTTCTGGATACGGCGCAATATTACCGCACCTATCCTTATATCCGCCGCGCATTGGAAGGCGGTACCTTTTCGGATGTGGTAATTTCTTCCAAATCTCTCTGTACGGATTATGACGGCATGCTGGAGGCTGTGCTGGAAGCCAGGGAAGAGCTAGGTCGTGATGTCATCGATATTTTTCTGATGCATGAGGTTCGCTCGGGGCAGCTGGACGAACGAGCCGGTGCCTGGAAGGCGCTCCTTGACGCCAGGGCAAAGGGACTGGTGCGTGCCATCGGCCTATCTACCCATCATATCGACATTACGGAGGCCGCCGCCGCCATGCCGGAGCTGGACGTGGTCTTTCCCCTTATCAACTATGCGGGGCTGGGCATTCGAAAAGGGGAGGCCTTCGGTTCGAAGGAGGAAATGCTGGAGGCCATTCGCCGTTGCCATGAGAACGGCAAGGGTGTCTTTTCCATGAAGGCCTTCGGCGGCGGAAGCCTGACCGCCCATTACCAGGAGGCGCTGGACTATGTCTTCTCCAAGGAGGAAATCGATTCCGTGATGATCGGCTTCGGGAAAAATGCCGAAGTGGACGATCTCATCGCCTACCTTGACGGCTCCATGCTGAAGGCCTATAACCCGGACGTCTCGAAAAAAAGAGTCTATATCAACCAGGAGGACTGCGAGGGCTGCGGCTCCTGCAAGGCCGCCTGTCCTGCCGACGCCATCTTCTATAACGAGAACGGCCTGGCCGAGGTCAACCACGACAAATGCCTGACCTGCGGCTACTGCAGCCCGGTATGCCCGGTGCGGGCCGTGATTATGTATTAATGTAAAAAGGTCCGGATGCTTTTGCATCCAGACCTTTTTTTCGTGGACCTGAGGGGAATCGAACCCCTGTCCGAAAGCCTGTTCCCTGTTCTTCTACTATCGTAGTCAGTTCTTTGACATTCCCTCCGTCAGCCGGGAACTAACACCCTGCAGACTTTAGTAGCTTCATGATACGCCCATGCGTGCAAAGCTTAACGCATGTCGTTTCCCGTATAGTCGATGCCGGATTCTTAAAGTACGGGTACTCTAAGGCCGACAGCTGCCATTAGGCAGCGTATGCTAAATTATCTTCAGCGTTTATTTTTAATTTTGCGATTTGACGCATCGCCTGCGGATAGCTTCACCAGCTGCGAGACCCCCGTCGAAACCAGTACAAGCCCTGGTCGAAACTGCCCGGAACGCTGTGAACGGCAGCCTTCTTGCCCTCTTCGGGTAATCTGTCCTTGTAGTATAGTCTGAAATCCCGCAAAAATCAAGTCTTTTTTAAAAATTAAACCTATCGTTTTACTCCATCGTTACTGTACAAACGTCAGCCAGTCCATGATGGCTCGCAAAGGCGGCCCTATACAGGAATGAATGGTGCTCAAGT
>CAVKIR010000138.1:0-5018 GCA_963656395.1 Prevotella sp. CAG:279 | reverse complement strand
GAGCAGAACAGAGTCCGCCTGGACGGTTCCGTGCTGGGTGAGAAGGAAGAGGGAACGAAGCTTCAGAAGAAGCATGTAGAATCCTGGAAGAATTCCATTGCAGTGCTGCACGATTACATCAATGTCCAGGAGGGAGCAGTTCTGACGGACGAGGAGCGCCTGGAGCTTCGTGAGAGAAAGGCTGAGGTGGCACGTCCGGATGCGAAGATGAAGCATGGAATTGCACGTCTTACCAGGGAGCAGTCCATGACGACAGAGTCGGACGTGAAGTCCCAGAAAAAGCGAGATGAGCTGCGTGATTTGAATTATGAATTATACAATCTGGGTATGAAGGACGTGGCTGAGACCGTCCAGCGTTATGTAAACGGAAGCAGATATGCCGTGGGCTATACGGAGGAGCGCGAAAGACTGAAGGCAGCCATGAAGGCGGTGCAAAAAAAGCTGGACAAGGCAGATATCAGCCCGGAGGCGCGGGAAGCTCTTACAAAGGTACGAAATTATTTCGACGGTATGACGAACGGAACCCTTGAGATTCCGGCGGACGCCGAGATTCTGGACTGTACCCATGACAGCAAGCTGGAGGAAGAGGGACATGGAAGAAACTGGGTGACAGCGAAGACTGTCAATGGCATGACCCGCTGGAGCGATCAGAGGAACGCGCCGCTCTTTTCCCATGAGCCGGTGGTCAATGACCTGAAGCAGCGTCTGGTATCCAACTGCTACATGATGGCGTCGACGGCCGGTGTGATCAACGTAAGTCCGGAGCTTCTGAAAAACTGTCTGAAGGACAACGGTGACGGAACGGTCACAGTGCGCCTCTATGAGAAGACGATCACGGAAACGGATGAGATGATAGAAAATGTAATGGGTCTGCAGGAGAAAAAGATGGTGACCTCTTATCGGCCGGTATTTATCCGGGTAAAGAAGACGGTTCCCCGGACGAAGGTCGGTTCGGCGGATGCGTTGTCGGCAGGCAGCCTTTGGATGCAGATGATCGAGAAGGCCTGTGCATTTTACGGCAGGAGAGAAATGGAGGGCGTCGACGGCGGTGCCAAGGAGAAGGTGATCGGAAAAGGGTATCGCTCCCTGTGGTACGGAAGCGGCGCTAAGTTCCTGGAACGGCTTCTCGGTGTAGATGGCGGAAAGCAGGTATCCCTTTCCAATAATAAGCAGAAGGAGGCGTTTTTTGCAGAGCTTTGTGATATCCAGAACAGCAAAAAGGTCTACAGCACAGGAAGCGATGAAGGCGCGGGAGCAGGACTCGATACCGGACATGCATATACCATCATGGGCGGAGTGGTAATTCAGAACCAAAGATATGTGAGAATGCGAAATCCCTACAGCAATCACGCGCTTCAATATCATAAGAAAGGCAAGAAATCCAAAGACGGAGGCCTGACACCCTTTTCCAACGGCTCGGACGAGACCTACGGACAGTTCCTTATGAAATATGAAGATTTTTGCCAGGAATTTCCAAATGTATATGCCAGTGAGCTGAAGGGAAAAGTGGATGCACTGTGAGTCTCTGTTCACAGAGGGAAAAAAGGGCATGGGGTTTGACAAAAAGGATTGGCCGTGTTACGCTTTCTTTATGTGCTTAAATGAGGGATAGAAAAGAGAGGAAATAAAATGGAAAAGAAAAAATTCTATATGACGACGGCCATTGCCTATACATCCGGCAAGCCCCATATCGGCAATACCTACGAGATCGTGCTGGCAGATGCCATCGCCCGCTTCCGGAGACTGCAGGGCTATGACGTATTCTTCCAGACCGGAACCGACGAGCACGGCCAGAAGATCGAGCTGAAGGCCGAGGAGGCCGGTGTGACACCGAAGGAGTTCGTAGACGGCGTATCCGGTGAAATTCAGAGAATCTGGGATCTGATGAACACTTCCTATGACAAATTCATCCGTACAACAGATGCGTATCATGAGAAGCAGGTACAGAAGATCTTCAAAAAGCTGTACGATCAGGGCGATATCTACAAGGGCGCTTACGAGGGCATGTACTGTACGCCCTGCGAGTCCTTCTGGACCCAGTCTCAGCTGGTGGACGGCAAGTGTCCGGACTGCGGCCGCGAGGTGCAGCCCGCCAAGGAAGAGGCTTATTTCTTCCGTATGAGCAAATACGCGGATCGTCTGATTGACCATATCAACCAGCATCCGGAATTCATTCAGCCGGTTTCCAGAAAGAATGAGATGATGAACAACTTCCTGCTTCCGGGTCTGCAGGATCTCTGTGTATCCCGTACCTCCTTCAAATGGGGTATCCCGGTGGATTTCGACCCGAAGCACGTCGTATATGTATGGCTGGATGCGCTGACCAACTACATCACCGGCATCGGCTATGACTGTGACGGAGAGTCCAGCGACCTGTTCAAGAAGGAATGGCCGGCAGATCTGCATCTGATCGGCAAGGATATCATTCGTTTCCATACCATCTATTGGCCCATTTTCCTGATGGCACTGGATCTGCCGCTGCCGAAGCAGGTATTCGGTCATCCGTGGCTCCTGCAGGGCGACGGCAAGATGAGCAAGTCCAAGGGAAATGTGCTCTATGCGGACGATCTGGTAGATATGTTCGGCGTGGACGCAGTGCGTTACTTCGTGCTGCATGAGATGCCCTTCGATAACGACGGCGTGATCACCTGGGAGCTGATGGTGGAGCGCATGAACTCCGACCTGGCGAATACCCTGGGCAATCTGGTGAACCGTACCGTATCCATGTCCAATAAGTATTTCGGCGGTGTGGTGAATAATAGCGGCGTGCTGGAGCCGGTAGACAGAGAGCTGCGCGAGGCTGCCGTGAACGCGGCCGAGAAGGCTTCCGCGAAAATGGACGATCTGCGCGTGGCAGACGCCATCACCGAGATCTTCAACCTGTTCAAGCGCTGCAACAAATACATCGATGAGACCATGCCCTGGGCGCTGGCCAAGGACGAGAGCAAGAAGGAGCGTCTGGCGACCGTGCTTTATAATCTGGTAGAAAGCATCAGCATCGGCGCAAGCCTCTTAGAGCCGTTTATGCCGGAGACCGCAGAGAAGATCCTGGCACAGCTGGGCGCGAGAAAGCGTTCTTTGGAGGTTATGAACATGTTCGGGCTCTATCAGTCCGGCAATAAGGTGACGGACAAGCCGGAGATTCTGTTCGCGAGACTGGATGTAAACGAGGTCCTGGAGAAGGTCGAGGCGAAGAAGGCTGCGGATGCGGCGGAGAAGGCGGAACCGGAAGAGACGAAAGAGGAGGCCGCTGCTGTCATCGACATCGAGCCGAAGGCGGAGATTACCTTTGAGGATTTTGAAAAGCTGCAGTTCCAGGTGGGCGAGATCATTGCCTGTGAGGCGGTGAAGAAGTCCAAGAAGCTTCTGTGCTCCCAGGTTCGGATCGGAAGCCAGGTAAAGCAGATCGTATCCGGTATCAAGGCACATTATACACCGGAGGAGATGGTCGGCAAGAAGGTCATGGTAGTCGTGAACCTGAAGCCCGCGAAGCTGGCAGGGGTTCTGTCTGAGGGTATGCTCTTATGTGCCGAGGATGCAGAGGGCAATCTGGCGCTGATGACGCCGGAGAAGGATATGCCGGCCGGCGCGGAGATCTGCTGATAAAATAATAGGAATGATTCTCGTTTAAAAACGGATACCGTCATCGGTATCCGTTTTTAAATGCCTTTGTAACACAAAAAGCCTGAAAATAAGCGGCCTTGTGGCATCTTTGGGCTGTGGAACCCTTCGAATTTTTGTGAACCATTTACAATAGACAAATGATAAAGCGCGGACTATACTTTAGCTACCGTCATCAATGACGGTTCGAACGATCAGAATTCTTACTAAAGACCGGCAGGGCATAAGCCGGTACTGTCTTGGTTTATATCAAACCATAATTCCTGAGAATAAAAGGAATGGAAGGAGGAGATTGGGAAATATTGAAGAAAAATAGGGAAAAGGAGAGAAGAGGGCCTGCGCCATTCCTGATGGCTGCAGTATTTCTGGAATTGGAGCTGTGGTTTAGCCTGATGACCGGATTGCTGCTGCGCTCCGGGCTGTAGAAGATGAGAGGAAGACAGATGGCGGTCTGCAGCAGTGAACGGGAGTACGTGCAGCGATTTACAGAATATGTAAACAGGCGGCCGGCTTCCCTGCTGGCAGTCCATGGATTTACAGATCGCGGGGAACTCTGCGCGTATACGAAAGAACACCCGGTGGATATTCTGCTTTTGTCAGAGGAGCTGGCGTGTGAGCTTCCGAAGAAAATGGAGTACGGAACCGTTATTCTGCTTTCTGGGGAAGAGTATCAGGCTGCTCCCCAGACAGACTATCCGATGATCTACAAGTATCAGTCCTGTCCGCAGATCCTTAGGCAGGCTATGAACATTCATGCAGAGCAGACAGCGGCAGTTCCGGGCGTGGTGCTTCGCTCAGAAAGGATGAAATGTATCGGCGTCTATTCCCCTGTGGCAAGAAGCGGCAAGACAGGGTTTGCCATGGCTCTTGGAAAAGAGATCGCGAAAAAGAAGCGGACGCTGTATCTGAATCTGGAGGATTATGCCGGCTTCGCAAAGCTGTATCCGGCGGACGGAGGCTGGACACTATCGGAGCTTCTGTATTTTCTGAAGCAGGGCAAGACAGCCTTTGGATGGAAGCTGGAGGGAATGATTCGTTCTTTGGGAGAGCTGGATTATATACCGCCCCTGCGTTCTCCGGTGGAATACGAAAATATCAAGCGGGAGGACTGGAAGCAGCTTCTGAATCTGTTGGAAAAGGAGAGCCTTTATGAGATCGTAATTCTGGATCTGGGTAATAGCGTGGATGGATGGTACGAGCTGCTGGATGCCTGCAGCGGGATCTATACGCCTGTGGAGCCGGATGAGACGGCGACGGCAAAGCTGGAGCAATATGAAGATACGCTGCGTCTGCTGGAGCTGGATTCGATCCTGGAACGGACACAGAAGCTGGCATTGTCCGCCTGTGACGGACTGGAACGGCTGGTAAAGGCCGAAGGAAGGAGGTGGTGTGAGCCG
>CAVKIR010000137.1:0-5045 GCA_963656395.1 Prevotella sp. CAG:279 | reverse complement strand
GGTTCCGGTGGCAGACGGGGAAGAGAAGCAGATTCTGGGTCATAGCTATACCTTTTTTGATATCGGTTCGACAAAGGCAAAGCAGTTTGGTTATATGTGTGATCTGGGCGGCGGCCGAAAGCTCACCTGCTGCGGCGATGAGCCTTACAATGAGCGGGAGGAGAGATACGCGGTTGACAGCGACTGGCTCCTTCACGAGGCCTTCTGCCTGGACGGACAGGCAGACATCTTCCATCCCTACGAGAAGCACCATTCGACCGTAAAGGATGCCTGTGAGCTGGCAGAACGCCTGCATGTGAAAAATCTGCTGCTCTATCATACAGAAGATAAGAATATCGCACAGCGTGCCGCACTGTATCGGGCAGAGGGAGAACGGTATTTCAGCGGCCACCTTCTGATTCCCGAGGATATGGATGTGATCGAAGTATGAAGATAACCTGTATCGCGGTCGGAAAAATCAAGGAGACGTATCTCACAGCTGCAATACGGGAATATGAAAAGCGTCTCAGCCGTTATTGCAAGCTGGAGATAGTAGAACTGGCAGATGAGAAGACGCCGGATGGGGCAAGCGAAGCGGAAGAACAGGCGATCCGTGAGAAGGAAGGCGAGCGCATTCTGAAGGCATTGAAGGATGATGCCTACGTGATTGCTCTGGCCATAGAAGGAAAGATGCCGGACTCCGTGGAATTGTCAAAGAAGATCGAGAGCCTGGGTATCAGCGGCGTGAGTCATATCACGTTTGTGATCGGCGGTTCCCTGGGGCTTTCTCCGGCGGTGCTTAAGCGGGCGGATTATGCCTTGAGCTTTTCGCGTATGACCTTTCCCCATCAGCTGATGCGGGTGATATTGCTGGAGCAGATCTATCGGAGCTATCGGATTATGAAGCATGAGCCCTATCACAAATAAAAAGAGGGGGATAATCCCGGTGAGTAATAGAGAAGTGAATGATGAAGCGTGGGAGCGTGAGCGTGCCAGAAGAAGGGCCAGACGGCGAAGGAAGAGACAGCGCGAGGCCAGAATCCGTCGAGCCATCGTGCTGGCCGGCCTGGGACTGCTCCTGGTTTTGCTGGTGACGCTTGGTGTCACGGCAGTCAAAAAAATTACGAAAAAATCCGCTAAGGGGACACTGGAAAGCATATATCTGACACAGGAGGCAAAGCTGGAAGCAGGGATTCCGGCAGATACAGGAGAGGGCACCGATACGGACGCAGAGAACGGCACTTCCTATGTGTCAAAGGGCGATTATACCATCACAGGCCTCGATACGGCTTCCTATCTGGGCAGTGACGAGGTCACCAGCACCAGAGCTATCCTGGTGGATGCGGACAACCGTACCGTCCTGTACCAGCGGGGCGCAGGGGATCGGATCAGTCCTGCATCGATGACGAAGGTTCTGACCCTTCTGGTGGCAGCAGAGCATGTGTCGAATCTGGAGGATACCTTCACGATTACCCGGGAGATTACCGACTACAGCTATTCCCATGACTGCAGTGCCGTGGGCTTCGATGAAAATGAGACCGTGACGGTGAAGGATCTCCTGTACGGAACCATTCTGCCCTCCGGCGGTGATGCGGCGGCCGGATTGGCCTATTATGTCTCAGGCTCTCTGGATGGCTTTGTGGAGCTTATGAATCAGAAGCTGCAGGAGCTGGGGCTCTCCGGCAGCGCGCATTTTACCAACTGTGTGGGCCTTTACGATGACAATCATTACTGTACCCTTTACGACCTGGCGGTGATCATGGAGGCAGCCATGGATAACGAGCTCTGCCGGGAGATTCTGAATACACGAACCTACGTCACCTCGGCCACGGAGCAGCATCCGGACGGCATCACCATTTCCAACTGGTTCCTCAGACGGATCGAGGACAAGGACACCCATGGGGAGATCATCGGCGCGAAGACCGGCTATGTCGTGCAGTCGGGCAACTGCGCTGTGAGCTTCTGCAAAGGCAGCAGCGGGCGGCAGTACATCTGTGTGACAGCGGATGCGCACAGTGCGTGGCGGTGTATCTACGACCATGTGGCGGTCTACCAGACCTATGCAGAGTAGTCGGCTGTGCAAGAAAACATTGACTATCCGAAAACAAAAAATTATAATGATGACAGGATCAGAAATGGGAGCGCAGAAATGGGGATCTGGGCTCTCATTTCCTTGAGCAAGACAGAAAGGATGCGGCTTACCTGGTTATGCAAAAAGAACTGGACTATTTTATGATCGAACATTCTTACGGAGGGAATCAGGACTGGTTCTGGGATCCTGCGATGAAGCTCGGAGGCTGTGCGGCGGTCATAGCCTGCGACAGCAGCATATACTTCGACTGCTATAAAGGAACGGCAGGACTCTATCCGTACGAGAAAACAGCATTGACAAAAAAGGATTACGTAAAGTTCGGCATGAAGATGAAGCCTTATCTGAAGCCACACCATGCGGGGACGGAGTCCCTGCAGCTTTATCTGGAAGGATTTGGAAAATATCTGACGGACAGGAATTGCGATTTGATTCAGATGGAGGCGCTTCCCGGGACAGAACCCGCAGGAAAAGCGAAGGAGGCTGTCATGGATTCCATCGATCGTGGCTTTCCGGTACCCTGCCTGCTTCTGAAGCATGAGAACCCGATGTTTGCCGATTATGTAGGACGTTGGTTTTTGCTGACAGGCTATGAGACGGCCGGTGATATCTGCATGGTGAAGTCCGTGAGCTGCGGAGTCGGAAAATGGATGGACATGGACGATCTGTGGAACACGGGTCATGAGAAAAAGGGCGGCCTGATTCTCTATAGGGAAAAAGCATGAATGCACTGCGAGCACAGATAGAAGAAAAAATCCGGGCTTATCCGGTCTGTGAATATGCCTTTGTATATCCAAAGAAGATACCGTTCCGGGAGGAGGTTCGCTATATCTGCCGAACTGAATGCTCCCAATACGGCATGTCCTGGTCCTGCCCGCCTGCGGTGGGCACTGTGGAGGAGTGCAGGGCACGCTGCCTTACCTTCGTAGATGCCCTGCTCTTCACTACCATCGCGGAGGGCGTGGATACCGAGGATTTCTCCGCCATGCTGGCTACGAGACGGGAGCATGAGGAGGTTACCCGGCAGATACGGGATGAGCTGCGGGCTTTCTGCGGTGAGCTGCAGGTGCTCTCTACGGAATCCTGTGCCGTTTGTGAACGATGTGCCTATCCGGATGCGCCCTGTCGCCATCCGGAAAAGATGTTTCCTTGTATCGAGAGCTATGGCATTCTGGTGACAGAGCTTGCGGAAAAGAACGGCATCACCTTCCTTAGTGAAAGCGGCATGGTGACCTGGTTCAGCCTTATATTATACAAACCGTCTTAAAGGAGTAAGCATACTTGAGTAATATCGTGGAAAAGATGCTGGATGTACCGGCCGAGCACCAGGGCAATGTGTTCGGACAGTTCGACAGCCATATCAAAAAAATAGAACAGACCCTGCAGGTATCGGTGATCGCCCGGGACGGAGAGGTAAAGATTTTAGGACCGGCCGCGCATACCAGGCAGGCAGCCCGGGTCATCGAGCAGCTTCTGGAGCTCTCGAGACGCGGCAATGTGATTCAGGCGCAGAATGTGGACTATGCCCTGGCACTTTCCATGGAGGGACAGGAAGAGGCAGTGGTGGAGATAGACAAGGAGCTTATCTGCCATACCATCGCCGGGAAGCCCATTAAGCCCAAGACCCTGGGTCAGAAGAAATACGTCGACCTGATCCGGAATCATATGATCGTATTCGGCACCGGACCGGCCGGTACCGGCAAGACGTATCTGGCCATGGCCATGGCGATTACCGCTTTTAAGAATAACGAGGTCAGCCGGATTATTCTGACGCGTCCGGCGATCGAGGCCGGAGAGAAGCTGGGCTTTCTGCCGGGGGATCTGCAAAGCAAGGTGGATCCGTATCTGCGACCGCTCTATGATGCTCTGTATCAGATCATGGGGGCGGAGAGCTTCCTGAAAAATATGGAAAAAGGCCTCATCGAGGTGGCACCCCTGGCCTACATGCGCGGTCGTACCCTGGACAATGCCTTCATCATCCTGGACGAGGCTCAGAATACGACCCCGGCTCAGATGAAGATGTTCCTGACCCGTATCGGATTTGGCTCCAAGGTCGTCGTGACCGGCGACGCCAGCCAGAAGGATCTGCCGAGCGGCACCCGCTCCGGCCTGGAGGTGGCCATGAAGGTGCTTTCGAGGGTAGAAGACATCGGCTTTTGCGAGCTGACCAGCAAGGATGTCGTAAGACATCCTCTTGTACAGAAGATTGTGCAGGCATATGAGACTTACGAGAAGGCGCAGGAGCGAAGAAGCTCCAGAAAGGACAGGCATGACGATCAACGTAGAAGATGAGAGCAAAAAGACGCTGCCGGACGTGGATACGGAAGGTGTCGCACACCGGGTCATCGAGGCAGCGCTGGATTATGAGGCATGCCCCTACGAGGCAGAGGTGAATCTCCTTCTGACCGATGATGCAGGCATTCATGAGATGAATCGGGAGCACAGAGGGATCGATCGCCCTACGGATGTGCTGTCCTTCCCGATGCTGGAATACGAGACTCCGGCAGACTTCTCCTTTGTGGAGGAGGATGAGGAGGACTGTTTTAATCCGGAGAGCGGAGAGCTGGTGCTGGGAGATATCGTCATTTCCGTGGACAAGGTCATGGAGCAGGCCGAGAAGTACGGTCACAGCCGGACGCGGGAGTACGCATTTCTGATCGCCCACAGTATGCTTCATCTCTTCGGTTATGACCATATGGTGCCGGAGGAGGCGAAGGTGATGGAAGCGAAGCAGGCAGCTATTCTGGAGGGCCTGCATATTTTGCGTTAAGATAAATCGTAAGGAAAATCGGTATCATGGGAAAGAAAAAGAGTTCAAAATCCAACTACATTATGCAGGGCGGCATTCTGGCCATCGCTTCCATCGTAAGTCGCATCATCGGACTTCTCTATCGGCTGCCTGTCACGAATATCATTACGGATCACGGAAATGATTATTATTCCGCAGCCTACGAGATCTATAATGTCATCCTCCTGA
>CAVKIR010000136.1:0-5080 GCA_963656395.1 Prevotella sp. CAG:279 | reverse complement strand
ATTTATAAGGGAAAAGGTGCAGGACTCGAGGATCAGATCGCGATTCTGGAGGAGTACAAGAGCCGGGAATACCAGGAACAGTGGGCCTATGAGCTGGCAGAGCTCTACTATCAGGACGGACAGCTCGCTAAGTGCGTGGAAGAGTGCGATGACCTGATCCTCTGGTTCAGCGAGGGTGAGTATGTACGCAAGGCCATGGAGCTGAAGATGAAGATTCAGCCGCTGACTGCTTCCCAGGAGGAGAAATACCGCCAGATGGTGGGCGAAGAGCGGGCAGGAGCGATCGAGATCAAGCCCGTGAATATGGAGGATAAGTTCAATACAGTGAACCTGCAGGCAGCTCTCGCAGAGGGCGTGCAGGATTTTATCGAGGCAGAGCTGCACCATAGCGAGCAGGCAGAGGAGAGCGTACCGGAGAGCACGCTGGAGGTATCAGAGGAGATACAGGAGGTGCAGGAGGATGCGCCGGAGGTGCGCGAGGCGCAGGAGTTCGAGGCGCTGGATCCGGATGAGCTTCTCAAAGATAAGACCGCAGAGCCGGAGAAGCCGCAGGGCTTTCTGGGACAGACGGATACCGGTCAGATCACCTTCAATCCGAATGAGAGCGTCGTAGAAAAGCAGATTACCGGCCAGATGAGCATCGAGGATGTGCTGAGCAGCTGGGAAGAGAAGAAGCGGGAGACCGAGGCAGCCATCGCAGAGGCAGCGAAGCGGGACGAAGCGAGAAAGCAGGAACGGGAACGTCTGCGAGCCACAGGGCAGCTTCCGGATCTGAATATCGAAGTAAAGCAGACGGTGCCGGAGGAGGTACTGCGTCTGATAGAAGAGATAGAGGGGCGGTATCCCTACAAGGTGCATGTCGATCCCGTGCGGGGCAGGGAAGCGCAGAGAGAACAGAAGGAACAGAAGGAACAGGAAGCGCGGGAACCTGAGAGTGTACAGGAAGCACAAAATGTACAGGAAATGCAGACTGTACAGGAGCCGCAGGAGATTCTGGATATCCTGGAAGCACCCTGTGAGCAGCCGGCCACTATCGAAGTCGCAGAGGAGAAGGCTGAGGAACAGGCAGGTAGGGAACCACAGGAGATTCTGGACATCCTTGAGGCACCGTGCGAGAAAGTCGAATCGGAAATAACTGAAACAAAAGAACCGGAAGAACGCGGACAGTCCGTCACCCCGCTGCTGGATGGGCTGGAAAAAGATCTGGAGGAGACCGTGGCCACTCTGCCCGCCGGTCAGCTTTCCGAGGATCAGAAGAAGCTCTTTGCCTACTTTACTTCCGTGCGGGGCATGAACCAGCAGCTGGCAGCCCTCTTGGAAGAGGATCGGATGCGCAAAGAGCGCAGGGATGATTCCTTGCTGGGAAATATTGTCATTACCGGAGAGGGCGGCAACGGAAAGACGACACTTGCAGCCGATATCGTAAAGGCCTTACAGAAGCAGCGCCGTATCAAGGGCGCAAAGATGGCGAAGCTTCCGGCAGACAGCCTGAACGGCAAGAATGTATCCGGCGTGATTCAGAAGCTTGGCGGCGGTGCCCTGCTGATCGAGAAGGCGGGGGCGCTGAAGACCGAGACAGCCGTACAGCTGTCTCACGCCATGACCCGTAAGACGGGAGGCCTTCTGGTCATCCTGGAGGATGAGAAGGAGGAGATCCGCAAGCTCTTTATCCGCTGCGAGAGCCTGGGAGCCAAATTTACCCGAACCATCGACATCCCGGTATTCACGAACAAGGAGCTGGTAGCCTTCGGCGAGTCCTATGCTCTGGAGCGTGAATGCGTACTGGATGAGCTGGCCGTGTTGGCCCTCTATAACCGCATCGGCAACAACCAGCGAAGCGATCATCTGGTCAATGTAGCCGAGGTCAAGGAGATGGTAGACGATGCCATCGACCGGGGCGGCAAGAAGGGCCTCTTCGGCAAGGTAAAGAAGAGCAGGCTGGATGAATTCGGCCACACCATTTTGCTGGAAAAGGACTTTGAGATTTAAGCGATGATTTCCAGCTCTACCTGAGGCAGCAGCTCCTTCACATCCGCCTCTCTGGCCAGCAGGGTGCCTTCCTGACGGACGGATCCGGCTGCGCAGGCCATGGCATAGCGGAGCATGTCGGCACTGTCCATGCGCTTCCGGAGTGCATAGCACATACCGGCCACCATGGAGTCGCCGGCACCGGTCAGGCCTTTTGCTTCCACAGGAATAGCCTTTGCCCGGTAGGTATGCTCCCTGTCCACGAGAAGGGCACCGTCTGCTCCCATGGAAATGCAGACATAGGGGATGCCGTCTTCTACGATATCCCGCGCCACCTCCAGCGGTCCTTTACCGGATTTTAATTCATTCTTAAAGGCCTGTTCAAATTCCTTACTGTTCGGTTTGATCAGGAAGGGCTTTTCCTGCAGGCCAAGGAGGAAGGGCTCGCCGGTGGTGTCCAGCACCGTCTTGACATCCTTCTTGTGAGCCAGTCGTATCAGACGCTGATAGATATTGGCAGGGACACCGGGCGGTACGCTGCCGCTCAGAACCAGGATGTGGGCGTGATCCAGACGAACGTCGATCTCGTCCACCAGCTTTTCAACGGAACCAAAGGGGACGTTCGGGCCGGCCTCATTGACCTCGGTCATGACATGGGTGGACTGGTCGAAGAGCTTGATATTGGTTCGAATCGAGCCCTCAGAGCGGACAAAATAATACTGCAGCCCACGGGCCGTCATGGTATGCTCCAGGAAGGAGCCGCTCTCCCGGAAATTCAGACCCATGCACATGGTTTCTTCTTTCAGGTTATTCACCACGGTACTCACGTTCAGTCCTTTTCCGGACAGGTCGATACGGGTATTTTTCACCCGGTTGTAGGCACCGATTTCCAGATTATCCAGATAGATAGTTTTGTCAATACAGGGATTTAAAGTCACAGATAAGATCATAGCAATACCTCTCCTAGAATTGTTATAGACACTATTCATTCTACCATAGAAGACACAGAAAAGGAAGCTGTTCCGACCTTATAGTCTGAAAAATAAAACATATTGACGCTTTATACCGCTCGGTATATAATGAAACAAGACACAGAATCAGCGGCATTTTTAAGAGGACTGAGAGTATGGACAACAGGGAGACGATTCTTGAGACAGCGCTGGAGCTATTTTATGCCAGAGGCTATGACGCGGTGGGTGTGCAGGAGATCGCGGAGCGCTCCGGCGTGACGAAGCCGACGCTGTACTATTATTTTAAAAGTAAATACGGCCTTCTGGAGCAGCTTCTGATGAGCCGGAGTGCGGACTTCGCGGCGAAGCTTCGGGAAGCCTGCGCCTACCACGGCGATCTGAAGAATACCCTGTGCGCGGCGGCTCGGACGGCAGCGTCCTTTGTGGCGCGGGAGCCGAAGTTCTCAGCGCTTTTCGTGGCGCTCTATCACTCGGCCAGGGGAAATGAAGCCTATCAGGCGGTGCGCCCTCTGGTGCTTCGACTGCAACAGGATATCGAGCAGATTTTCATCGATGCCGCAGCGGATCTGGGCAATATGCACGGACGTCAGCGACAGTTTTCCTTGGGCTTCATCGGCCTGGTTCTGTACTACATCGTCATGAAGCGGGAGACCAGTCAGCGTGAGGACGTGCAGATCACCGAGGGGGAGATCGAGGCGCTGGTGCATCAATTCATGCACGGGATTTATTCATAACGATAAGGGAGGCAGGAAGGATGGCCAAATGGTATGACGAAGCCATTTTTTATCATATCTATCCGCTGGGACTCCTGGGCGCACCCAAGACTCACACGGAGGAGGGCATAACCCACAGGCTCCGGAAGCTGGATGACTGGGTGCCGCATATGAAGGAGCTCGGCATCACAGCGACCTATATCGGGCCGCTGTTTGAGTCCACCACCCACGGCTATGACACGAAGGATTACAAGCAGGTAGACAGCCGCCTGGGTGACAATGAAGATTTTAAGCATTTCGTGAAGCTTTGCCATGACCAGGGCATCCGGGTCGTGGTGGACGGAGTCTTCAACCACACCGGCCGCGAGTTTTTCGCGTTTCAGGATATTCAGAAGAACAGGGAGAATTCTCCCTACCGCTACTGGTATCAGGATGTGAGCTTCGAGGGCAACACCCATTACAACGACGGTTTCTACTATAAGGCCTGGCACAACTGCTTCGAGCTGGCGAATCTGAATCTCTGGGATCGGGGCGTGAAGGATTACCTGCTGGACGTGGTGCGCTTCTGGATCGACGAGTTCGATATCGACGGTATCCGGCTGGACTGCGCCGACTGTCTGCAGTTTGATTTTATGAAGGAGCTGCGGTGGGTGACCTCCCAGAAGAAGGCAGATTTCTGGCTCATGGGCGAGGTGATTCATGGGGATTACGCCCGGTGGGTGAACGCTGAGATGCTCCATTCGGTGACAAATTACGAACTCTGGAAGGGCCTGTATTCCGGCCACAACGACCACAACTATTTCGAGATCGCCCATACGATCCGCCGGCAGTTTGACGCAAACGGCGGTATCTATAAGGGCTGCCGGCTCTACAGCTTTGTGGAAAACCACGATGTGGATCATATCGTGAACAAGCTGAATGAAAAGGGATTTTTACAGTCGGTATACACGCTGCTGTATACGCTGCCCGGTATTCCCTCCGTCTATTACGGCGGCGAATGGGGCGTGGAGGGCCGGAAAGAAGGAGCCTGCGATGACGGACTGCGGCCTCGCCTGGTACTCTCCGAGATGGAGGCGAAGCCGCCGATACCGGAGCTGAAAGAATTGTTATGTAAACTGGGAGCCATCCATCAGGCGAATCCAGCACTGACTGGCGGCGTATATCGGGAGCTGCTTTTGACGAACCGGCAGTATGCATTTGCCAGAATCCTGGGAAATGAGGCCGTAGTCACAGCGGTGAACAACGATGCGAACCCGGTCCACATGGAAATCAACTGCCCGGTGTCCGCATCAGGCGTACAGGAAGCACTGACCGGCACGGACGCAGAACTCCGGGACGGCAGAATCATCTGGGAAATGCCTGCGTACGGCAGTGCAATATTGGTTACAGTGTCAAAAGTCTGAGTCCACGACATGCTTGCATGTCGGT
>CAVKIR010000135.1:0-5098 GCA_963656395.1 Prevotella sp. CAG:279 | reverse complement strand
CTTTCATACCGCCGGATCGCCCGTTTTCCTTCCGCGATGCGGGCTTTCCAGTTCTTCAGTTCATCGGCGATGCTGTCTTTTTCCTCATACTGCTCCTGACTTAACAGCTGCTTTGCCTTCTCGTGCTGATCCCAGCTAAGGATCTCCTGCTCGGCATCGAGCTCCTGCTTTTTCTCCCGCAGGCTGTCCTGATGCCATTCCAAATCACCCCGCAGCTTCCGAAGCTTCTGCTCGGTCTCGAAGATCTGCCCCTTCTGGCGCTCAATATTCCCATCCCAACGGCGCTCATCTCTTTGATGATCGGCTTTTTCCGTCTTCGCCTGCTCGAGCTTCCGATCGGCATCCTGCAGATCGGCATCCAGAAGGCCGTCGCACTCAGTCTCCAGAAGCTGCTTTTTCTCCAGTCCATCCTGCAGCTGCTGCTTCGTGCCATCCAGTGTCTTCTCTGCCTCGTCCTTCTTTTCCTCCTGAGCCTTCAGCTCTTCTTTAGCCTTCTCCGCCTCCTGGGCCTTCGCAAGATAAGCCTGGGCCTTTTTCGCCAGCATATATTGGTTGTAGCGGCTATATTCCGTTCGGATGCTCTTCACATCGCTAAAAGCACGGTTCAGAGCCTCCAGACTCTCCTGAATCTCGTCCATCTTCTCCATGGCATCTACCATGGGGCGCAGATCCTCATCCGTCAGGGTCTGCAGGGAATCATTCAGGATATCATAGACCCGGGTCGGCTTGAATTCCTTCGAAAGCTTCGGTGCCCGCACCTTTACCAAAAGCTTGATGAACTGCTCGTACTGCTCCGCCTTTCGGAAGCCGAAGATCTGCTGATTGACCTGCTTCTTGTACTCAGACTGGCTGTCCGTGAAGATGTTCTCTTCCCCCAGCTCCGCCTTCATCTCCCGCTTATCCCGGGTAATCTTATGGCTGCCGACCTCCTTATAGAGCCACAGATCGTAGCCGATCCGCCGGCCGTCCAGCACCACGAAGCCCCAGAAATCCATGGCTTTTCCGCGCTTCGCCCGCTGTCCGATGCCGATGGTCCGGTATTCCTCCCGGTCGCTTTTTTTGAACTCCAGATAGAGATAGCCCGTGGATTCCTCTTTTCCTTCTTCCCCGAGGAAATAGTACTCCATCCGCCGGTCACTGGATCCGAAGGGATCAAGGCGGCTGGGAGTACGATCTCCGTCCAGGACGAAGGGAATAAAGCTCTGGGTCGTGATGGACTTACCGGAACCGTTCTGTCCGCGAAGCAGAAGCTTTCCGTCCACAAATTCAAAGTCCTCTTCGTCGTATAACCAGAAATTTACAAATCCGATGCGGTTCATTTTCCAGCGCTCGCTCATTCGTTCTGTCCTCCCTTATAGTCTGACGGATAGGCACCCGACAGCCTGCCGACTGCCGGAAGCAGGATCACCTTTTCTCCCTCGCGTCGCAGCATCATCCAGTTTTTCATATATTCCATGATGACGGATACCAGTCTGTCTGCATCCATTTCCCGGAATTCCTTGCTCCAGGCCTCCTGCCAGCGCTCTCTTACAGACAGCACCAGATCGGCGAATTCCGCTATATCGACCTGGATCCGCTCATCCTCCCGCTGCCTCCAGATCCCGGATTCCACATTTTCCCGGATCTGCGCGCAGATCAGGAGGACGCTCTCGGAGATCTGTGCCTCTCCCGGATGCACGCTTCCGAAGCACTCTCCCGGCTCCAGCGTCAAAAAGGCCGCATTCTTATAGATATCCAGATTGCCGCCCAGATTTTCCTTCAGATATTTGGCCACCCACTGTCTCTGGTTCTTCAGATAAAGTGCATCGGCATCCTCACCCTGTTCCCAGTAGAAGGCAGGACAGACGGCCAGCTGTCTGTATACACGATTGATGCGGATACTTCCTCTGTCCTCCTGAAACTCTTCGAACTCTGCCTTTTCGAAATCTATCCAGGATTCATATTCCGACACATCGGTCGCAAAGCTGCTGGCAAAATACTTGGAGTAGCCCGTATTTTCATAGAGCACCTCCTGGCCCGCCTCGGTGCCGAAGGCTTCGCTTTTTCCCTCATAGACCCGAAGCATCTCCAGGGCTTCCATGTATTGCAGAACCCGCACAAGGGATTTTCTCTGGGTGAAGGAGGTCCAGTCCACGGGCAGATAGGCCCGCAGCTGCGCTTCCACGTAGCCGATAAGCTCCGAGAGAAGGAACTGCTCCCCCTCCTCCTTGTCCTCCAGATAGATCAGAACGACACAGAGGATACAGTAGTCCCGGATGTCCGTAAATTCCCGGATTCCCATGAAGGGCTCCGCGTGGGCCGGGCGCTTCTCCAGCTTCAGCAGATCCTCCGTATGAATCAGCTTCCATCCCAGCTGTTCCCGGATGAAGCGCTGAAAATTCGGGATGTCCCGCTTTACTTTATAAAAGGTCTCTTTGTCACTGTCTCTGCAGATCCAGAATTTTTCAAATAAGGTTCTGACTTCATTCATAATCCTTGAACTCCAAGATATAATCGGGCATACGAAGATTCCCGTCCTCGCACTTGAGTATACAGCTTCCTTCCCGGCGAATCAGGCGGTACTCCTGCCCGTACTCTGTCCGACCTGTCTTCGACGCGGTCATATTCGCCTGGGCTATCCACTGTAAAAATATGGATCTTGTATCCTCCGAGATCACTTCCCCGATCTCAGCGAAGGCGATCCGGTTCTCCTTGATGTAGCGCAGCACCAGCTCCCGCTGCTTTTCCGCCTGTCTGAGATACTGTTCCCGCTGCAGCCGCTTCTCCCAGGTCTTATCCGGAAAGCCCTTTCGATCCTTTCGCTCCCGGTAGCTTCTCGTATGGGGCTTCAGAAGGAAGAGAGCCGGCTCCTCCTCGTAGACGCCGGTATGTATGGTATCCTCTTCTCTGGGCACATGGGTCTTAAAATGCTCCATCTGCTGAATGCCGAAGACGTGGGCAGACAGCCTGTGAGCCTCATCGAGATCCGTGCATTTTAAAAACAGATCCAGGAACTTCCGGTAATCATCCTTTCGACTGATGCCCCAGTTCTGGATCTGTACGATCAGGGCTGCGTTCTGAATGATGCTGCGAATGATGTCGTTCGTGATCTTCAGGACTTTTTTCGCTTCACACTCCTGACCCGCCGCGTCCACGAACCAGTTCTTCAGGGATTCCCATTTTCCCTTTACATTCTCCCGCACACCGGCTTCCATGCCCTCGCGGCTCTCCGTCAGTGCATGGGGAATCTCCAGCTCTCCGGCGATGACTTTTTCGAGAATTACATTTTCCATAAGGGGCGTATACTGGTTCAGAAGCTGTTCCATTCTCCTGGAATGACGCTGCAGCTCCTGAATAAATTCATTCAGATACTTGATAAACTTATCCTTATGAATCATGAATTCCACAGACTTCATCAGATGCTCGGATTTTCCGGAATAAAAATCCCGCAGATAATCCTGATAGTTCTGATTCAGGCGCTTAAAGTCCTCCTGCAGCATCTGCCACCATTCGCTGACCTTGCGAAGCTCTGCATGCTCCATCTGAGCGATCTCCTCTAAGCTGTTCTCCAGTCGGACAAAGAAGTTCGTCGAGAGATTCCCGGATTCCAGGAAGATATTCTCCAGCCGCACGGTCAGTCGCTCGATCTCCACCGCATATTCCGACATGGTATAGCGATACTGCTTATTCTTATAATCCGCGATGGTATAGACCCGACCCGGATCCTGAATAGGAGTAATATTTTTCCATTTTACCAGGGCATCCAGGTCCAGGAGGAGCTGATCCATGGTATAGTCTGCAAAGGCTTCATCCTGCTTCACGATCCGGTATACATCTTCTTTATAAAGCTGAAAATGCATTTTCTCATATTCCCGGAAGAAGCACCGCATGATCTTCCGGTAGACCGGAGCATTCGGCACCGACAGATAGGATGTCTCGTTGATTGGCTCAAAGCGATTCATCGTTTTCGTCCTTCCTTTCTTCCGCCATTCTTAAGATCCGTTACCACCTTCATCAGAACCGCGATATCCACCGGCTTGGATACATGGGCATTCATCCCGACTGCAAGGGAGGTCTGCACATCCTCAGAAAAGGCATTCGCTGTCATGGCGATGATGGGGATGCTCACGGCAAGGGCATGGGAGCTTCGACGAATGGCCTTCGTGGCCTCATAGCCATTCATAACCGGCATCTGCACATCCATCAGAATCATGTCATAGTCTCCCGGCTTCGTCTCCCGGAAGACCTCCAGCAGCTTTTCTCCGTTTTCGCAAATGGTACAGTCTGCCCCCTTCATCTTCAGAAGCTCCCTTAGGATCTCTGCATTCAGTTCGTTATCCTCGGCACAAAGGAAGCGCATTCCCTTTAGGATCTCTTCATCCCGGGCCGTCTCATCCTGATCGGACTTTGGAAGGCTGCTTCTTTCTTCTGCGATCTTCATATCCAGAAGAATCTCAAAGCAGCTTCCCTGCCCCTTCTCGCTCTCCACCGAGATGCTGCCGCCCATGAGCTCGATCAGGTTCTTCGCGATCGCCATTCCGAGTCCCGTTCCCTGGATCCGATTCGTTACGGAATTCTCTTCCCTCGTAAAGGCATCGAAGATCCGCTTCTGAAAGGCCGTATCCATTCCCATGCCGTTATCCTGCACCCGAAACCGGTATCTGGCATAATTCGCAGATTTTCCGGGATATTCTTCGATCGAAAACCGAATCTCTCCGCCCTCCTGCGTATATTTGACCGCATTCGACAGAAAATTGCTGAAGACCTGCATCAAGCGCACCTTATCGCCTTCCAGCCACGCATGCCGGATATTCTCTGTCTCGATCGTAAGCTTCTGTTTTCTTTCCTCCGCCTGGGGGCGAAACAGGACGTCCAGCTCATGAATCAAATCCTGTATACAAAAATCCTCATAATTGAGTGAGGTTTTTCCGGACTCAATCTTATTCATATCGAGGACATCGTTGATAATCGCCAAAAGGTTCTGAGAGGAGGTCTCGATCTTCCGGATATAGTCCCGCACCTTCTCTTCGTCGCCGGCATCATTTTCGATCAGGGAGGTGAGTCCGATGATGGCATTCATCGGCGTGCGGATATCGTGGGACATATTCGAAAGGAAATC
>CAVKIR010000134.1:0-5099 GCA_963656395.1 Prevotella sp. CAG:279 | reverse complement strand
GGCATTGGCGTATTTACCGTAGACGGAAAGATGATCGACATTGCATTTTATGATGGGGCAAAGCGTGTCATTGAGCTGGCGAAGGCATCCGGCGTATATAAGGGGGACTTATAAGATGATCAATGCAGTAGGAAGGGATATCCCGGAGGAGATTCTGAAGGCTACGGGCAAGGAGGTCTTCCAGGGAAATAATTACAAAGAAGGAACAGAATTCCATAAGCAGGGTCCCATCGTGAAGGTGGTCATGGATCACAATACCAGCAAGATGGTGAGCTCCATTCATGAGGCACTGGTAAAGTGCGGTGCCCATGACGGCATGACCCTGGGCTTCCATCATCATTTCCGCGAGGGTGACCTGGTGGTCAATATGGTCATGAAGGAAGTACAGAAGATGGGCATCAAGGATGTCACTATCTGTGCATCCTCCCTCGGAAAGGCACACGACGCTCTGGTTCCGATGATCGAGGACGGAACCATCACCGGCATTCAGTCCTCCGGTGTCCGGGGCAAGATCGGCGAAGCCATCTCCACAGGCAAATTAAAGGGACTGGCTATCATGCGTTCCCACGGCGGCCGTGTCCGAGCCATCCAGACCGGCGAGACCACCATCGACATCTCCTTCATCGGAGCACCCACCTGCGACGATTACGGCAACTGCCGGGCCGTAGGCGGAAAGAGCAACTGCGGTGTGCTGTCCTACTCCTTCGTAGACGGCAACCATGCGAATAAGGTAGTCGCTGTGACCGACTGTCTGGTGCCGTTTCCGAATTATCCGGCTCATGTGGCAGGCACCAAGGTGGATTATGTCTGCGTCGTAGACCAGATCGGTCTGCCGGAGAAGATCGCCACCGGAGCTGCGAAGCCCACCACAGATGTGCGGAAAATCATGATGGCGGAATACTGTACCCAGGTGGTAGTTAATACGCCTTACTTCAAGGATGGCTTCTCCTACCAGACCGGTGTGGGCGGTGCATCCATCGCCTCTGCCATTTCCCTCGGGAAAATCATGCAGGAGCGGGGCATCAAGATGGGCTTCGCCGTGGGCGGCATGACCAAGCCCATGGTCGATATGCTGGAGGCCGGACAGGTCGGCTGCCTGATGGATACCCAGGCCTTTGACCTGGATGCGGTAAATAACATCATCCGTCCCAACCATTTCCGCATCAGTGCGGGAGCCTATGCGAACCCCTTCAACAAGGGAGCCTTTGTCAATAAGCTGGACTATGTAGTGCTGGCTGCCCTCGAGGTGGACGTTCACTTCAACTGCAACGTGGTAGTCGGCTCCGACGGCATGATTACCGGCGCCCAGGGCGGACATCCCGATGCAGCCCAGGGAGCAAAATGCACCATCGTCATCTGCCCGCTTCTGCAGGGACGGATTCCGGCCATCTGCACCGATGTGACGACTGTGACCACTCCGGGAGAATCCGTGGACGTAGTCGTGACCGATTACGGCGTGGCGGTGAATCCGGCGAGAAAGGATCTTTTAGAAGTCCTTGAGAAGGCGGACGTCGTTCCGCTGAAGACCATCGAAGAGCTGCGGGATATCGCATACGGCATCGTGGGAGAGCCGGATCCGGTACAGTTCGGAGATCGGGTCGTGGGCATCATCGAAGCCCGGGACGGCACCATCATGGATGTGGTTCGGGAGATCAAGCCCTACGAGGGAAATTAAGTTAAGCTATTATCCATTTTATTTGCTGCCATATTATCTAAGTGAGTCTGAGACAAATTGATTGCTGTGTCAGGCTCACAAACTCACAAACTCAAGAGGAGAGAGAACATGTACAAAAGCATCGATTACAGAACGCTGTTCGGCCCCTGCATCATGAATCAATACAGAAAGCAGCGGGACGAGAGACGCGGCGAAGGCTACAGAGACAGAAAATTACGGGAAAAAGAATTATTTCAGATGGTGGATGATTACATCGAACAGGCATAAAAGATGAAAGATCAAAAAATCCTATTTCCGAGAGTCGGGCAGAGAATCTTACGCTCCGTGGCAGCCGTGGTGCTGAGCTTCGTAGTGTATACACTGAGAGGTCATCAGGGAATCCCCTTCTATACGACGCTGGCGGTGCTGCAATGTATGCAGCCCTACCACGAAAATACCTGGAAGGTAGCGAGAAAACGCACCACCGGAACCCTCATCGGAGCCTTCTGGGGTCTGGTGCTGATCTTGCTTCAGGTAGAGCTGCTGCAGGGAAGATTCCAGGACACCATGCCGGGCTATCTCCTGATTTCCTTCTTTACCGGCATCGTGCTCTACAGCACGGTGGTACTGGGAGTCAAGGAGACCGCTTATTTCTCCTGCGTGGTATTCTTAAGCATCACGGTCATCCATCTGGGGGATGAACGTCCCTTCCGCTTCGTCTTTAACCGTGTGCTGGATACTATGATCGGCGTGGTGCTGGCCTTATTCGTGAACAGCGTCCATCTGCCCAGGATAAGAGATAATCGAACTCTCTACGTGTCCGGCATCGACGATACCATCCTCGATAAGGCCTCATCCCTGTCACCCTACAGTAAGATCGAGCTGAACCGGATGATCGACGAGGGACTTCAGTTTACCGTATCGACCATCCGCACACCGGCCTCGGTTCGGGAGGCTTTAGAGGGTGTCCGGCTCAATATTCCGATTATCGCCATGGATGGGGCGGTGCTCTATGACATGCAGGAGAATCTGTATCTGATGAAATATCAGATGTCACCGCAGGAAGCAAAGCGGATGACGGACTTCGCGGGGAAGCACCATATCCAGGTCTTCACGAATACCGTGACGGATAACCTGCTGGTGATCTATTATCGGATTCTGGACAATGAGGCGCAGCAGGGCATCTACCAGCGCCGCAGGCGCTCGCCCTACCGCAACTACGTGCATACGGAGCAGGATGTCTATGAAAATGTAGTCTATCTCCTGCTGATAGATCGTACGGAGAAGATGGAAGCCTTCTATGAGGAGCTGATGCGGGAGCCCTGGATAGGGAGCTATCGCATCGAGAAGGCGCTGTCAGAGAATTATCCGGGCTTTACCCATATCAAGGTCTATCACAGGGATGCGACGAGAACCCATATGCTGGAGAATCTGAAGGCTCTGAAGGAGCTGGAATCCTCCGTCACCTTCGGAAGCATTCCCGGGAAATACGATGTGCTGATCACGGATTCCGGAAAGGACAGCATGGTCAGACAGCTGAAGAAGCTCTATAAGCCGACAGGCATTCAAAAAAAGAAAAGGAGTGAACACTATGGTAAAGTTATATGATACGGGCGCATATCTGGTGAACGGAACCACCCTTATACCGGAAGCGGAGGCCGCAAAGGCGGAAGCGATGACTGGAAGTAAGGTGAGCAAGGAAGAGGCGAGAAAGGGAACCATCGCCTACGGCATCCTGAAAAATCACAATACCTCCGGCGATATGGAGAAGCTGAAGATCCGGTTTGATGCAATGGCTTCCCACGACATCACCTTTGTTGGCATCATTCAGACGGCGAAGGCCTCCGGCATGGAGAAGTTTCCGCTCCCCTATGTCCTGACCAACTGCCACAATTCCCTGTGCGCGGTCGGCGGCACCATCAATGAGGACGACCATATGTTCGGCCTCTCCGCGGCGAAGAAATACGGCGGCATCTACGTACCGCCTCACATCGCGGTCATTCACCAGTACATGCGGGAGATGTATGCAGGCTGCGGAAAGATGATTCTGGGCTCCGACTCCCATACCCGCTACGGCGCCATGGGAACCATGGCCATCGGAGAGGGCGGCGGAGAGCTGGTAAAGCAGCTGCTCTGCGACACCTATGATGTGGCATGTCCGGAGGTCATCGCCATTTACCTGGACGGTAAGCCTGCTCCCTATGTAGGACCGCAGGACATCGCTCTGGCCATCATCGGAGCCGTCTTCAAGAATGGCTATGTGAAGAACAAGGTCATGGAGTTCGTAGGACCCGGTGTCTCAGAGATGCATACCGATTACCGCAACGGCATCGACGTCATGACCACAGAGACCACCTGCCTGTCCTCCATCTGGAGAACCGACGAGGATACGAAGAAGTTCCTGAGCCTCCACGGAAGAGAAGAGGATTATAAGAAGCTGGATCCGGCAGACGTGGCATATTATGACGGCGTGGTCTATGTGGACTTAAGTAGCGTGAAGCCCATGATTGCCCTGCCCTTCCATCCGAGCAATACCTATGAAATCGACGAGCTGAATGCGAACCTAAAGGATATCCTGCACGATGTGGAGCAGGAGGCAGATAAGATAACCCAGGGGAAGGCTGCCCTTCATCTGGTGGACAAGGTGACCGAGAAGGGGCTTCAGGTGCAGCAGGCCATCATCGCAGGCTGCGCAGGCGGCAACTATACGAATGTGGTGGAGGCAGCCCATGCCCTGAAGGGTAAGGATATCGGCAATGATACCTTCAGTCTGGCCGTCTATCCCTCCTCCCAGCCGGTCTTCATCAACCTGACCAGACATGGCTATATCGCAGATCTGATGGAGGCGGGAGCGATTATCCGCACGGCCTTCTGCGGACCCTGCTTCGGTGCAGGCGATACCCCCTGCAACGATGGCTTAAGCATCCGCCATACCACGCGAAACTTCCCGAACCGGGAGGGCAGCAAGCCGGGCAGCGGACAGATGTCCGCAGTTGCCCTGATGGATGCCCGCTCCATCGCAGCGACCGCAGCGAACGGCGGTATCCTGACCTCCGCAGAGACCATGGACTGCTGGGGCGACGTGCCGGAGTACAGCTTCGATAAGTCCGTCTACGATAAGCGGGTCTACTACGGATTCCGGAAGAGCGATGCGGCGAAGGAGCTGGTGTACGGACCGAATATCAAGGACTGGCCAGCCATGAGCCCCCTGACCGACAACATTCTCCTGAAGGTCTGCTCGAAGATCCTCGACCCGGTGACCACCACCGACGAGCTGATTCCCTCCGGTGAGACCTCCTCCTATCGTTCGAATCCGCTGGGATTGGCAGAGTTTACCCTGTCCAGACGCGACCCGGCATACGTGGGACGATCCAAGGAAGTGGATAAGCTGGAGAAGGTAAGAGCAGCCGGAGGAGATGTACTGGAGGCTGAGCCGAAGCTTCAG
>CAVKIR010000133.1:0-5187 GCA_963656395.1 Prevotella sp. CAG:279 | reverse complement strand
CAGATATGCGGAATCGCATACGAATCGAAGATTGTTCTCTTTCTCTGTAAACCAGCGCAGGAAGACGCAGGCTGCGTACTCCCGGGCTGCATCGGAGCGGGTCACTGCCATGCCTGCACCCTGCTGCACATTGACATTGTCTCCGCCCTCCATCACGGGAGCCGGAAGCACGACATAATCGATGGCCTTCGTGCTGCCATCCTCTGCCTCTACCTGATCCGGGAAATACATGGCGGAGGAGGTCGAGCCGGTATAGGCCAGTATCTCTCCGGTCTTCACATCATCGGAGCGGAATTTTCCGATGCTGGCAAAATAGCCATTGATATAGGGTACGTAATAATTCTCCCACAGGCGGCGAAGCTGCTCCTTATCTGCCTGAATCGTCACCTCTCCGTCCTGCACAGAGAAGATATCCGTCCCCATCTGCTTCATGCCGATGATCATATAATTTGCCATGGAATCGCGCCCGTAGAAGGCCTTGCCGTCGTCCGGCACATCGGGTGTCAGAGCGTCCGTCCACTCATAATAAGCCTTGGCCGTGGCGGCGACACCCTCTATCGTGGACAGATCCGTAAGGCTGGCCCCCGTCGCCTCTGCGAAGGTATCCCAGTCTGTCTGATCCATCATCATAATCTCAGTCGATTTCGCGATCGGGAAGAGATAAAGGGCACCGTCATCCTCGAAGTAGCCCTCCTGAATGTAGGCATCCACATATTCATCCAGCTCTTCTGCAGTAAAATACTGCGTCAGGTCCACCAGCTGCTCCTGCTGCTCCAGGGCATAGGCCGTGTCGGCATAGGAGGAAAAGATATCCGGCAGCTCCTGGGAGCCGACCTTTCCGGCAGCCGCATCCGTCACGGCCTTCTCCAGGTCTGTCACAGAGCCCTGGCTGTAGCTCTCCACGTAGATGCCCTCTTCCTTTCCGACACTGCTGTTGAACTCGCTCACCAGCTCGTCAAAGGCGGACTGCTGGGCACCGTTGTAATAATGCCAGACCGTCAGGGAGACGGGATTGTCCGGATCGAGCTGAACGGCTGATGTGCCGGATGCAGTCTCTGCCTGCTTTCCGCAGCCGGACAGAAATGCCGCAGCAAGAACGCCTGTCAGACCCAGGATTTTTATTTTCTTTTGCATGGTGTATGCCCCCTCGTTTTTCATCACGTTTCTTTCCTACTACTATAACGGGATCCGGGAAAAATTTCAATCCAGATCTTCCTGTAATCTCTCCAACAGATTCTCCTGATAGCCGGCCTTCCCGATCTCCTTGACCGCCTCTGCGGTCTTCTGAAGCAGAGGATGGGAGATCGCTTCCAGCTTTTTCCTTCCTGTGGGCCGAATCTCTTCCTCGGAGAGGCTTGCCTCGTAATCCTCCTTCGCCATGCGCCAGATCCGAATCCGGTCGCCGAATCTCTTCCACAGCCGATCCGCGATTCCGATGCCGTCCGGGTCAATATCACCGCTGTAATAGATCTCGGCCCCACTATCCAGCAGGAAGGGAATCAAGCGCAGGGCAGCGCTTCGTATCTGACCGGAGGTGCACAGAAGCGTCACTTCCCTTTTTCTGTTCTTTACTAAATGGCTGAATACCATCTCATTTTCTACGATATAGACCCGGTTCCCGAGCGCCTTCGCAGCCGTGATGTCCCGGAGATTCTCCATCGTGATGACGCAGGGCTCGCCTCTTTCACAGAAGGCCTCGTAGGCCGGATGCCACAGGCCGTCCGTCTGTATCCGCAGGCCGTAGGCATGCACCAGGGAGGAGAGATTGTCCGGCACGATGCCCACCGTCCACAGGAATTCCCGCCATCCGTAGGCACTTTTTGGATATTCCAGATTTTTCCAGTAGCAGATCCCGTGTACCAGGAGCTGACCTGCTGTCGTTCCACGATCGAGATAATGCGGATAGCCGGAGATCCGGGAGGCAAATACTGCCAGCGGATAGGTCTCCCCGGTCTCCTCCGCCTGCCGTAAGAAGCTTAGGGCATTTCCCAGATTCCTAAGAAGCTCCGCGGCCTCGTCGGGATCCTTCCCGTACTCTCGCATCACGATCTGGTAACCGAATTTCTTCTCAGACTGCATCTGCCGGATCCAGAAGGACCCCGGGGCTTCTTTCCCTTGTGTCTCCTCAAGCTCTTCCGTCATCCGGGTAAAAAAAGCTTCTTTTTCTTCTTCCTTCGCCCTGCGCTTCTCCTGATTCGTCGCCATGCTTTTTCCGCAATAGGCCTTCAGAACCTCTTCCATATCGACGGGCGCATAGACGGTCCGCTGCAGACCCTTCTCAAACTCCGCAAAGGAAAAGCTGAGCGTCTCCTCCGGGAAGTCGCGTCCTACAATTCCGCGGATGGCCCGCCGTTCCTTCTCGGAGGTCTGTGAAAGCGTGATCCGTCCGGCCACCCTTCCATAGGTACGCCATTTCTTTTCCAGCTCCTGAAAGCAGCGGTCGAACTCTGTTCTCTTTTTAAAAAATTCAGCGCAGGCCTGATTATTGTTCATCCAGAGTCCTTTCCCGTCCGTTCCAGGTATAGCGGATTACCGATACGACCTGGGAATTCTGCGGACGCAGAAGCTCTGCGATCCGCAGTCCCTTTACCGTCTCAAAGCAACCCCACAGAGCCTGGGAGTTCATGATATAGTCAAAATCCAGCTTATGCACCAGCTCGAACATGCTCTTGATATTCTGGTCATCGACGCCCGCAAAGGCCTCATCCAGGGCAATCATGCGGGGATGATCCGGATTCTGTGCCTTCTTGTACTGGGCATTGACCGCCGCAAAGAGGGGGACATACATCGCCATCGCCTTCTCGCCGCCGCTGAAGCGGTTAAAGGCGGCATTCGTCAGGGGCTTTCGCAGCTCGTCGCCGCGCCGGAAGTACATCTGGAAGGCAAACCATTTCCGGTAATCCAGGGCATCCCTGACCAGATCCATATAGTTGATGAGCATCTCGCTTTCTTCGAGCTTCTGCTTCTCCGCCCGGATCTTGCTGCGGAAATGTCCCGCCACCTTTCCGATGTCCTCGATGGTCAGAAGCTCCCGATCCCGCAGCAGAATCTGCTCCAGCTCCACCGTATCCAGCTCTTTGTCATTCTCAGCCTTGCAGGGCTTCCAGTCCAGAGAAAAGCTCAGTCCCATGGAGGTATCCATCTCCTTCATCAGCTTCGACATATCCGCCACCCATTGCCGGCTCTCCGCGATGCGATCCGTCAGCTGCTGGCTGATGGTCTGGGAGAGGATATCCTCGAAGAGCTCCCGGTCCTTCTTCTGAATCAGAAGCTCCGTCTCCTCGATGGCTGCCCTTAAGATACTGTAAAATTCTTCCAGGTACACCTTTTTGCCGTTCCATACGGAGAAGATGCAAAAGCGCTTCCGAAGGCCTTTTCCGTTCCCGGCATCGCCGAAGCACTGCTCCATAGAGGTACCATAGTTCGTCAGGCTGCCGCTGTGGCGGTTATAAGCCTGGTGCAGAGACTGCAGCATATCGGCGGGTTCCCGGTTCCGATCGCTCTCCCGTAGGAGCTTCCATGCCTCCTTCGCGCATTCCTTGAGAGGGCGCTCCTCCCGGCTTAAGATCAGCTTCAGACCCAGCTCTTCTTCGAAATAGGTCTGCAATGCACTCTCCTCTTCCGTAAGCTCCTCTGCCTTTTCTCTCTGCCGCGGCTCCTCCTCCCGGAGAATCCGAAGCCGCTCCTCCAGTGCCGCCTGATATTTCTTCCAGTCTTCCAGTTGCTGGTTCAGGGTCTTCAGTTCACTTCGAAGCTCCTTTAGGCGGTTTGCCTTCTCCACCAGCTCCGGGCGGTTCAGATATTCCTCCAGCTGCTGTATCTGGACGTCACATTTCTTGATCAATGTGGTATACTTTCTTTTTTCTACGAAGGCATCGTCCAGCTGCTGCTGTCCCTGCTCCAGAGCGTCCTCCTTATCCCGGATATTGCTGTGAAGGGTGCGAAGCTGCAGCAGATCCCGCCGCACCTCCTGCCAGATCTTTTCATAGCTCTCCGCTGCTTCTTCGGCCTCTTCGTAGTCCTCCTCCGTTCGGGCGTATGGAAAATTTTTACAGTTTTGAACAAAATCCTGGTAGACTGTATTCTTTTCTTCCGCGAGTCTCTGCTCGGAGGCCTGAAGCTTCGCAAATTCCCGCTCCAGCACGCTTAGCTCCAGCTTGCGCCGCTCTTCTTCCCGGATCGCACTTTGAATCCTCGCGAAATCCGGTAGTCCCTGGTATTCCGCCTCCAGTATATCCATGCGACCTTGAAGCCTTTCGATGTCCTCCCGGAGCTTCTCCAGCTGCGTGCGCATTCCGGCGATCTGTTCCTTTAATTCTTCGATCCGTTTTTCCTTTTTTCTTTTTCTCGCCAGATAACCTACATACTCTGCTTCTGTGGCCTTATCCGCCCTACCGAGCAGCAGGCCGTGTCGGAAGCTTCCGTCCTCACGCAGGCTGATGCCTCCTCCGGCTTCCCCGTCCTCATAGATATTACTAAGGATGACGGAGACTGCTTCCTTTAATTCCGGCGCTAACTCCTCGTTCACCTTCAGCTTCCGGAAATCACTTTCACCTCTGCTTCGCACGTCCAGTACAGTATCCAGAAATGCAGGGCATGCGGTCTCGATTCTCGCGAAATCCGAAGCGGATACCACCAGCGCATTCAGGAGGCCTGCCTTTTCAAGCTGCGCCTCCAGCCGTGCGCAGGCGCGTTCATCCAGATCGTCTGCAAATTCCACGGTCTTATAGAAGGGCACGGCAGTGATTCCGGCCTCTCCCAGAGCCGTCCGAGTGCGGATCGCTTCTGCATCCGCCTCCGGCTCCAGCTCCTTTTGATTCTCTACCTGATGAAGCGTCTCCTCGGCTTCGTCTAAGGCCTTCTTTTGGAACCGGTACTGAACTTCGCTGCTGCTCTTCTCATCAGTCAGAGCTTTTCTCTGCCTTTCATAATCCGCCTGCAGCAGCTTTCGCACCGCCGTCTCCACGGCTGCCTCGTAGCCACGCACCTGCTCCTCTGCTTTGATAAGAATCTCTCTGGTCGGCTTCCACTCTGCCGCTTCCTTCTCGCAGCGATAGAGTGCCCGGATCCAGTCCTCCAGACTTTCTGTCACCTGCTGCTGCGTCATGGTAAGCTTCTTTTCTTCCTCAGCCTTATTCCTGCCCGCTTCCTCCAGAGCCCGGGCGGCTTCCTCATACTGTCCGGAGA
>CAVKIR010000132.1:0-5207 GCA_963656395.1 Prevotella sp. CAG:279 | reverse complement strand
GTCCCTGCGCATCCGACTGTCTGGGAATAGAGATTCCGAAATTCTGATAGACAGCCCAGGTAAAGCCTGAGCAGTCTGCGCCGTTGGTCAGGCTGGTGCCGCCGGATACGTAAGGATTCCCTACGAACTTGAGTGCATAGCTGGCTATGGATGCACCGGAACCGCCGCCGGAAACCTTAGCACTCGAGCCGGAGCTGCTGCCGGACGAGGAACTGCTGCCGGAACCGGAGGAGGAAGAATTCGAGGAAGTCGATGAAGTCGAGGAATCCGAGGTGGATTTTGCACTGGCCTTTGCCGCCTCTGCCGCTGCCTGTGCTTCCTTCTTCTTTCGCTCTGCCTCCAGCTTCTTTAACTGGGTCTGCTGCTCCTGCAGCTGCTTTTTATACGTGGCAGCCTGAGCCTTGGCCGTAGCCAGCTGGCTGTCGTAATCGGCCTGCTCAGCCTTCTTCTTGGCCAGGGTGGCCTCGGTACTGCTCTTTTCGGCTTCGTATTCCTCCTGGAGATCTTCCATGTCCGCCTTCTCCTGCTCGAGCTCCTCCAGAAGGTCAGCCACCTCCTGCTTGGTCTCCTGGTATTCCAGGAACATCTCGCGATCCTTGGTCTGAATCTCCTGGGCAAAATCTGCGCGATTCAGGAAATCAGAGAAATTCTCCGCCTGCAAAAACAAAGAGAGATAATCCATATCGCCCTCTTCGTAGATATATTGAATCCGAAGCTTCATCGCCTCGTACTGTTCTTCCTCCCGCTGCTTTGCCGCCTCATAGTCCGCCTGCGCCTGTTCGACCTCCTCGGCCTTGGCTTCGATGTCACTTTCCAGAAGCTGTATATTCAGCACCAGAGTCGTCAGCTCCGAATTCAGGGAATTCACCTGGTTCAGTACGCTGTTTCGCTGGCTCTCGATGGACTTCATCTGGGAATTTATCTGGTCTAGCTGCTTCTGGGTCGCCTGCTGCTGCTTCTTGATTTCAGACTCTGTGGCCGCAGATGCGGTGATAGAAAGCCCCATCACACCGGCCAGCACCAGAGCCGCCAGTTTCTTTCCTGTATATCTGAATCGTTTCATGAAAATCGTCTCCGTATTCTTATGGTTTTCACCCGCTCAAAGATAGTTTCATTATATCTGCTTTTCTTTTCTATTTCAAGCATTCCGGCAGATTTGGAAGAATCTTTTTCGCGAAGCATATATGAATGAGCGAAACATGTATTCATATCATCATATTTTCAAATATTCTTCTTGCTTCTGTTTTTTTAATATGATAAAATACTTGTGGGTTGAAATTTAGAAACGGAGGGCGTTTTTTTGGGTAATGAAGCGATTCCTGCCGATGAGGAAATTTATTTTCTCTCGGAATTTTTTAAAGTATTTGCGGATTCTACGCGGATCAAGATTCTGTTTGTACTGCGGGATGGAGAGCAATGTGTCAACGACATAGCTGCATGTCTTGAGATGTCGCAGAGCTCGATTTCCCATCAGCTGCGGGTCTTAAAGCAGAGCCGCCTGGTGAAATTTCGCCGGGACGGCAAGACCATCTACTATTCGCTGGCAGATGACCATGTGGTCAATATCCTTTGTCAGGGTCTCGAGCATATCGAAGAATAAACAGTGGCGTAAGAAAAGAATCCTGCGAGCAGGATTCTTTTCTATTCTATTCCGGGTGAAATTCTTTCTTTACATTCCCTTCCAGATCTTTCCAGATAAATGTACCGTTCTCCAGAATCATATAGCCGTGCCAGCTGTCCTCCTTGGGAATGGACACAGAGCCAGGGTTCAGATAAATATAATCCTCGTTCTCCTTGCATACCGGTACATGGGTATGCCCGTGAAGCAGAATATCGCCCTTCTTAAGCGGCGGCAGATTCTTTTCATTGAATACATGACCATGGGTGGCGAAAATCATCCGGCTATCCAGATACAGGATGCAGTAATCCGCCAGAATCGGAAATTCCAGCACCATCTGATCGACCTCTGTATCGCAGTTGCCGCGGACGCACAGAAAATCCTGCTTTCGAGGATTCAGCATGGCGATTACCTGCTTCGGTGCATAATCCTTCGGCAGATCGTTGCGGGGACCGTGATACAGGATATCGCCCAAGAGCAGCAGCTTATCTGCCTTTTCCGCATCGTATGCCTTCAGAAGCTTTTCACAGTAGTATGCAGAACCGTGAATATCTGACGCAATCATCAGTTTCATGACTTTTTTCCTCCGAATTTTAATTTTTTTGTTGCCGCACAAACCGGATCATGCTCATGGCAGCGTTTGCACCATCTCCCACGGCCTTCGCGATCTGCAGCAGGCCTCCGGTGCAGTCTCCGGCTGCATAGAGTCCCGGTACATTGGTGGCGAAGGTCTCGTCCACACGGATATTCTTTCCATCGGTCATGGCTCCGATTTTTCGGGCCAAATCAGCCGCACCGGCGCTTCCGAGCGCCACAAACAGGCCGTCCAGGGAAAGAATCTCTCCGTCCTCAAAGGTGACGCCCTCCACTTGTTCTTCACCGGTTACGGCGGTCAGCTTCTTTTCCATGACAGTGACGCCTTCCGGCGCCTGCCCATGCAGAGGCTTCCCATCCGTTAAGAGGATGGCCTCACCCACGACCGGCAGAAGCTCTGCGAGTTCATGAACCGCGTAGTCTCCATTTCCCAGAATGCCGACCTTGCGTCCCCGATAAAAGAAGGCGTCGCAGACGGCACAATAACTGACCCCGCGTCCCTCCAGCTTCGAAAGACCCGGGAGCTTCACCGTCTGTCTGGCAGCTCCGGTGGCTAAGAGGACGGCTTTCGCCTCATAACTGCCCTTTTGTCCCTGCAGAACCAAATCGTCCATCCGGCTGATATGGAAGATCTCATCCTCCAGAAGCTCGGCTCCAAGAGCTCGTACCTGCTTCTTTGTATTCTCTACCAGTGTAAGACCGGAGACCGGCTCTGCCATACCGAAATAATTTTCGATCTTATCTGCCTTTGTAAGGGCACCGTCATCCTTGCCGATGACCAGGGTTTTAAGATTCGCCCGGCTGGTATAAAGAGCCGCCGATAATCCGGCCGGCCCATTGCCTACTATGATTACATCGTATGTCATCTTATACTCCCAGCAGAGCTTTCACGGCTTCCTTAGACTGCAGACCGATGGCGGTACCTGCTGCCTGTCCGTCCTTGAATACCATCAGGGTCGGAATGCTCATGATACGAAACTTCTGCGCCAGACCCATATGCTCATCCACGTTCAGCTTTCCGAATTTCACACCCTGTACTTCTTTGGACAGCTCGTCGATGATGGGACCCTGCATCTGGCAGGGACCGCACCATACAGCCCAGAAATCCACCAGTACAGGTACATCAGATTTCAATACCTCCGTCTCGAAATTTGCTTCCGTAATCTCTATCACAGCCATTTCTCTACCTCCGTAAATTTCCTTTCGATAAAGTTGGTTCGGGTGTCAAAACACCCGAATTTTTGCTTACACGGGATTACTGTAACACAATCAGGGGCAAAAAGCTACCCCTTCTATCGAATCGGAAGCGTAAGGAGCTTTTCCCTGCTCCACTCTCCGTCCGGAAATAATTTTTCGATCAGAAGTCTGGATTTTTCCGTCATGGCATTCATGAGAAGCTCTGTATCCCTTCCGTATTTCGTCCAGGCTGCCCGCGCTGCTGCATTCATCAGATAGATGATGGTCAGCACCTCCTTCTTCTGCTGTGCCACATAGGCTACATTCAAGGTCTTCGCATCTACTTTCCGGATAAATAGATAGGCGGAAATCTGACCGTTTTTCTCTGCTACAAAGCTGCAGTCCGGTTCAAATTCATGATACAGGGAAAAATCGGACAGGGCAAAGGCAAAGCGTTCGGTCCGCTTCCAGCAGGAAAAAAGCGAGCGGTTTGACAGCATATTGCGCAGGGAATAGATATGCTCGTAGCATACTTTTTTGCGTCCGAGTTCGCCTTCTATATAGGTGTCCAGTCTGCTTCGGCAAATCGGCTGTCCCTGTTCCCACTGAAAACCCAGGCGCAGGAGGAGTACTGTAAAGACAGCCGGAAGCTGCGTCTCTGTCGGCACCACGACGGTCACCTGTTCGATGCCCTCGTCTGTATGCAGAACCTCCAGAAGCTCTCGAAAGAGCATGGTGGCCACGCCGCAGCGGCGTCTGCTCTCGTCTACCTGCAGCCACAGGAGCTGGCATTCCCGAAGCCCCGGTTCTGCCAGCAGGAAACCTGTCATCTCTCTTTCTTCCCCTTTGGCTACGCAGACGATGGTTTCATCCAGATAAAGTCTGCTTTGCAAAGACTCCGGAACCAGCGGCAGAATCACTTTTCGATCCTTTTGATTTGCCAGCATATATCTCATCCGGCCCTACCTGCCTTTCTTTTTTGCTTACTTTGCTTGTAAAGTTGTTCTTTTCCCATCCTCTGCCCCTTTCTCCCAGCCGCTCTCGGGTTGCCTGTACGGGTCTGTTTGATACTATGATTTTATCATATTTGGAAGTTGAAAAGCAGAGAGCCTACATATTTCACTTGTTTTTTGACATATTTGACGTGAAATAGAATCCTGCTAAGCAGGATTCTCCGCCTGCGGCGGGTCGCTTTAGCGACACAATTCGATTCCGCCGCAGTGCGATCAAAAAAAGAATCCTGCTTAGCAGGATTCCTTTTCGGTGGCTTCTTCTCGCTGCCGAAGCTCTGAGGAGATGGAACGCAGAGAGAACACAACGAGCAGTGTTCCGACGACCAGAAAGATGAGAAGCAAAAGAAGATTCGGAATTTTACGCAGAATTCCGGATAGGAGCGACGATACGAAGCTGTAGCTGTTGAAGAGGATGTGGAAGGCGATTCCGGTCCAAAGGGAGTGGTATCGCATCACCAGATAACCGGCTACGAGTCCCATGATGAAGGCATAGCTGCCCTGGACGAGATTCAGGTGCATAATTCCGAAGAGCAGAGCCTGAATGACATTGATCACCCAAAAGGACGCATCCGTTCGCTTCAGGATGTGGATGGTCAAGCCTCGAAAAGTCAGTTCTTCCTCTATGGGTCCGATGATTGCCACAGACAAAATCGTCACAATACCCATCTGATCGATTCCGACACTGTCGACCAGCTCAGTATAGTCTTCCAGAAGCCCCGGTGACACAATTCCCCAGGCAGTCAGAAGGATGGAGGTCAGAAACTGCATTCCCACGGCCAGAAGAAGGATAAACCCTAAATCCTTCA
>CAVKIR010000131.1:4103-5228 GCA_963656395.1 Prevotella sp. CAG:279 | reverse complement strand
GAGGACGCTACGTCGAATAAGAAGGATTCCATCGTGACCGAGCGTAAGAATACCCTGTATCAGGAGAATTGCACCACACTGGAAGACGGTCATACCTTCGATATCAAGGATGATGTACTGGCGGATCTGACCTTTGAGAGAACCTATAAACTGAACACCGCGACGACGGAGGAATAAGATCAGTATGGGAAAAGAGAGACTGGAACGGAATCTCATTGACCAGATGAAGGAGGCCCAGCTGAAGCTTGGGTTTGAAGAGGAGACCATGAGGCTTTACTACCCTGTGGCCTCCTTGAATCTTTTACTGGGAACGAAGCATGAGACAGCGAAGGAAATGGTAACGGAGCTTGTGAGGCTGTTTGCCGACGGAAAAAGCGTACTGGGAGACATGAGTTTTCGGGTCAGCGCGGGCCGTATCGAGGTCAGCGTACCGCCCGAGGGTGCGCGGTACGTCCATGAGCATATGGGGGACATAGCATTCCTGAAGGCCATCATCGACCTGTTCTCAGATCCGCACGGCAAGAGCGTAGAGGATGTAAAAGCAGTCTTCGCCCGGTTCGGGGCTTATGTCTGCGAGGAGATGCCGGAGGGCTCAGATTTTGACGAAGCCCTGCACTTCGAAGACCCGTCCGTGGATGCATATTATTATTGTGTGAAGGAAGAGATGGGACACCTCATTTACCATCGTTTTCTGAAGGAAGATTACCAAAAACTTCTGTAATAATTCTGTAAAAATTTCGGCCGAAGCAGTTGAAAAAGATAAATAGAGGTGCTATATTAAAAAAGAATGTTACTGCATTACAAAGCAGCAGAAATATAGCTCCGAAAGAGGAGCATGAAACGAATGAGGAGGCATTATGAAAATGAAACGAGTGGGGGCATTGCTGCTCTCGGCAGTTCTGACCGTATCGCTGCTCAGCGGCTGCGGCACCAAAGCAGAGGTATCGGCGGACATGGTTCCGACTGTGAAGGATCTGCAGCAGGATACTGAGACAGAGACCGCCGAGGCCAGCGTCATCGGACTTAGCATGAACAAGTCCTATGTGGCGGAGCTGACCCGCCTGGATGGAGATAATACCCAGATGGCGCAGGTCGATGCGAAGGAGATTCCGGTCGTGCTGAAGG
>CAVKIR010000131.1:0-4093 GCA_963656395.1 Prevotella sp. CAG:279 | reverse complement strand
AACCAGAAGACCGGCAAGGTGATTACCGGAACAGCCTTTGAAGTGACCGTGACAGATTCCGCGAAGAAGAGTGAGAATTATACGGATAAGGACAAGGACGGCATCGTCTATGTGAAGTCCATGACTCCCGGAAAGTGCACCATCTCCATGAAGGCCTCCGGCAGCTATGCGGCTCCGGCGGATATCACGGCGGATGTCAAGGCAAATATCGAATACAAGGCGGTCGATGTCAGCGCGGAGATCAAGACAGAGAGCCAGATCAACGTCGCGAAGGAGGATTCGAACACCTCCGGCAATGACAGTGCAGGTACAGCGCAGACCCTGAAGGATACCGTGGAGTATGTAGAGTCCACCAAGACCGAGCCGAAGCAGAAGACAGACCAGTGGGGACAGCTGGTATATTCCAAGCAGAAGCTGGATAAATACGGCACCCCCATGTATGCGAAGATTCTCTCCGAGCCGGCTGCAGACCATGTGGACAGCAACGGAGATAACAAGTGCGACCGTTGCGGTGCGGACATGACTCCGGCGCATACGCATAACTATACGGAGAAAAGGGTCACAAAGGAAGCAACCTGTACAGAAGAGGGAAGCTACGTCATGGTTTGCCCGACCGATCAGGCAGAGGGCGAGAAAGGTGTCATTCCGAAGACCGATCATAAGGATGCAGACGGCGATGGAAAATGCGATGTCTGCGGAAAGGACCTCGGAACCGCCAAGCCGGAAGAAGAAAAGAAGGATGACAAGAAGGACGATTCAACCGGTGACGGCAGCAATACCGGCACTACCGACAGCGGAAGCAACAGCAATGGCGGCGATACCCAGAATACAGATAACAATGCCGCTGATACGCCTTCTCCTGCTTCTGAGACTACTCCGACGACTCCGGCAGCCAGCGTGGCTGTTCGCGGTCTGAAGCTTCTAAAGGCAGCGTCCACCGATAAGATTGTCTACGATACCACGAGTGCCCCAGTCTATGATACCAGCAGTGACCCGGTATATGAGGACGGAGCCAGCGGCGTGAAGTATACCGGCTGGCAGACCATCGACGGAGCGACCTATTATTTCGATAAGAATGGCAATAAGGTCACCGGAACCCAGGTTATCCAGGGTATCCAGTATACCTTCAGCAGTGAGGGTGTCCGCTCCGGTACCATCGGAATCGATGTATCGAAGTACCAGAGCAGCATCAACTGGCAGAAGGTAAAGAATGCAGGCATCAACTTCGCGATCATTCGCTGCGGCTACCGTGGTTACGGCTCCGGTGTTCTGGTACAGGATCCGAAGTTCGCATCCCATATCTCCGGTGCCAAGGCAGCGGGCTTACGTGTAGGCATCTATTTCTTCAGCCAGGCTATCACAGAGGCTGAGGCTGTAGAGGAAGCAAGTATGGCCGTGAAGCTGGCGCAGCAGTACGGCATTAACATGCCCATCGCCATTGACAGCGAGTATGCGGCAGGCGGAAGAGGCCGTGCAGACGGACTTTCCAAGGCAGAGAGAACGAAGATCACCGTGGCCTTCTGTAATACCGTAGCGAACTCAGGCTACAAGCCCATGGTCTATGCAAGCAAGAGCTGGTTCTCATCCCATCTGGATGTATCCCAGTTCGGCAGCTACCGTATCTGGGTAGCGCACTACGCAGATAAATGCGGCTACAGCGGCTATGATATCTGGCAGAACACCTCCAAGGGCTCTGTAGACGGCATCTCCGGCAATGTAGATATGAATATCAGTTCCATTTAAGCAGAAAAAAAGCGCTTCACCCTGTATCGGGTGGAGCGCTTTTTAGATCCGTGTAATCAGTTCTTGCAGTATGCAAAGGTTTTTCTTGCCACGCCCAGCTCCTCATTGGCCGGGATGACGTGGATGGTAACCGGGGAATCCTCGCGGGAAATTACTGTATTAGAACCGGTGCAGTTCTGATTTTTTACATCATCCAATCGAATACCCATATGCGCCAGCTGATGGCAGACCGCCTCGCGAATCCGGGTGCCGTGCTCGCCGATGCCGCCGGTAAAGACGAGATGGTCGAGGCCGCCGAGCTCCGCGTAGTAGGCGCCGATATGGCGGACGATGCCGTTGCAGAAGATGTCGATGGCGAGCTTTGCACGCGCATTGCCTGCGTCTGCAGCCTCCTGCACATCCCGGAGGTCATTGCTGACGCCGGAGATGCCGAGAAGCCCGCCGCGCTTCGTCAGGCCCTCCAGAACCTCGTCGAGAGAAAGACCTTCCTTCTGCAAAAACGGGACGATGAAGGGATCGATATCTCCGCAGCGGTTGGACTGAATGACGCCCACCTGCAGGGAGATGCCGAAGCTGGTATCGACGCTTTTTCCATCATCGATGGCGCATAAGGAGCCGCTGCCGCCCAGGTGGCAGGAGATGGCCTTGCCGGTGGAGCCGTAGAGGTCGGTCAGGGTCTCGGCCACATAGCTGTGGGAAGCGCCGTGATAGCCCAGACGCTGGATGCCGTAGGTCTCGTACCACTCCCAGGGAATGCCGTAGATGCGACGTTCCTGCGGGATGGTCTGATGGAAGGCGGTTTCGAAGGCTCCTACCAGCATCGCATCGGGCGTCAGCTTCTGAAACTGTCGGATTGCCTCCAGATAAGGCTTGTTATGAGCCGGAGCCACCACCATATAGTCCTCCATCCCCTTGAGAACCTCAGTTGTCAGCTCATGGATGCCGTAGTGATCTTTTGAGAGAACCGTCTTGAAGCCCACCCGCTCCAGTTCAGACAGATCCTCTAAAACCCCATGCTCCGGGTCGAGAATCTGATTCAGAAAGAGCTGGATGCCTTCGGTATAAGTGGGAATCGAGAGCTTCTCCTGAAAGATGCGAAACCCGTTCGGCTCGGAGAAATGAAAGATAGCGGTATCGGTGCCGACGCGTTCCACCTTTCCTTCCGCCAGAACCTCCTCAGCAGGCATGTTGAATAACTTGAATTTGAGAGACGTGCTCCCGGCATTGCAGACTAAAATCTTCATAAAACCCCTCCACTCCACATTGTTCGTTAAAAAATACACAATATTGTTAAAAAAATATCATTTTCCATCTTGCCAAATACTGTATGGCCTGTTATGGTATGAGTATAGCAAAAAGAAATCACAGATACAACCGGGAAAAAGGTTAGGCGAGGAGGAAAACAGATGATTAAGATGGCATTTTTCGATGCAAAACCCTATGAGATCGAGGCTTTCAAAAAATGGAACAGCGACGGAGAGGTCGAGATCCGCTACATGGAGCATAAGCTGAATGCACAGACCGTGGACTCCGCGAAGGGCTGCGATGTAGTATGTGCCTTTGTAAATGACACCATCGACGCAGAGGTTCTGGATGAGCTGAAGAGGCTGGGCGTAAAGCTGGTAGCCATGCGCTGTGCAGGCTACAACAACCTGGATCTGAAGGCACTGGGAGAGCTGAAGGCAGTCCGCGTACCGGCCTATTCCCCGCATGCTGTCGCAGAGCATGCCATGGCGCTCCTCCTGACCCTGAACCGCAAGACCCACAAGGCCTACAACCGCACCCGCGAGTTCAACTTCAGCCTGAACGGTCTGACCGGTGTGGATCTCTACGGGAAGACCGTCGGCGTCGTAGGAACCGGCCGAATCGGCCGTATGTTCATCGACATCTGCCGCGGCTTCGGCATGAAGGTCATCGCCTATGACATGTACCCGGTGGAGGGCATCGACTACGTGGATCTGGATACCCTGTTTGCCGAGAGCGATTTTATCTCGCTTCACTGCCCGCTGACCGACGAGACCCATCATATGGTGGACGAGAAGCGCTTCGCTATCATGAAGGACAGCGCCATCCTCATCAATACCTCCCGCGGTGCTTTGGTAGACAGCGTAGCCCTGGTGGAGGCACTGTGGAACAAGCAGCTGCGTGCCGTAGGTCTGGATGTGTACGAGGAGGAGGCTAATTATTTCTTCGAGGACTGCTCCGGAGAGATCGTGGACGATGCTACCCTGCAGCTTCTGGTATCCATGCCGAACGTGCTTTTGACCTCCCATCAGGCCTTCCTGACGGAGGAAGCCCTTTCCAATATCGCGGAGACCACCCTGAACAATGTCAAGGAGTACTTCCGCAA
>CAVKIR010000130.1:0-5341 GCA_963656395.1 Prevotella sp. CAG:279 | reverse complement strand
CCGCTACAATGCCTTCAAGGTGACCTTGAGCTCCCGGAACAATATCTGGATTATTTATAAAAATATGCCCCTGCTTCAGCTCCTGCTGAATCTGCCGCTTCTGATAGCAGGCTTCGGGGCAAAGCAGTTATTTTTCTGTAAGAAGGGACTGGGCGGGACCTATGCCCGGGGGATTCTCACCGGAATCCGAACCTGCGACAGAGAGAAAAAGGTCCGCTTTCAGCGGAGCCGTTTCCCGGCCTATCTCAGACTCCAGTGGGAGCTGTGGCGGAATCTCGTGTGGAAAATAACCGCTTAAAATCATTTGCAGGTGAGAAATCGTGATAAAGAATAATCAGCAGCACTTCAACCGGCTTCATGTGGTGGTGGATGCACTGGTGGTCGCAGCAGCCTATATACTGGCCTGGACCATACAGTTTAAAGTGTTGAATAACATATCCGGCTTTGTCTTCAAGGATTATATGCTGATCCTGATTCCGCTGGTGCCGGGCTATCTGGCGCTCTATGCGGCCTTTGGCATGTATACCACAAAAAGCGTCCGCAGGAAGCGTGTGGAGCTGGAGAAGATCGTACAGGCGAATACCTTAGGCCTGGGTCTCTTTATGATGGCCATGTTCTTTCTGCGCTGGAATACCGAGTTTACGAACAACTATTCCCGTGGAATGCTGGTCTTCTTCTATATCATCAATATCATCCTGGAGGCGGCGGCCCGCAATGCGATCCGCCTGGCCCTGCACCAGCTCCGGAAAAAGGGCTTTAACCAGAAGCACATGATTCTGGTAGGCTATAGCCGGGCGGCGGAGGAATACATCGACCGCATCAAGGCGAATCCGGAATGGGGCTACGAGATCATGGGCATCCTGGATGACAATGTGGAGACAGGCATGAAGTACCGGGGTGTGCAGGTATTCGGCCGCACCGAGGAGATCGAGGATGTGCTGGAGCGGGCAAAGCCCGACGAGATCGCCATTACCTTAGGCTTAAGCGAGTACTCCAAGCTGGAGCATATCGTGACGGTCTGTGAGAAGTCCGGAGTGCATACGAAGTTCATTCCGGATTATAACAATATCATTCCGACCCGTCCCTATACGGAGGATCTGATGGGACTTCCGGTGATCAATATCCGCCATGTGCCGCTGACGAACGCCTTCAATGCCTTCGTGAAGCGAAGCGTGGATCTGGTGGGAGCCGTCTGTGCCATCATTCTGTTCTCCCCGACCATGCTGGTGACAGCCATTGCCATCAAGCTGACCTCGCCGGGGCCGCTCATCTATGCCCAGGAGCGCGTCGGACTCCATAACCGGAACTTCAAGATGTACAAATTCCGCTCCATGGATGTCCAGTCTCCCAGAAAGGAGCGGGGCGCATGGACGGTGCCGGGTGACCCGAGAGTCACCAAGGTGGGTAAGCTCATCCGCAAAACCAGTGTCGATGAGCTGCCGCAGCTCTTTAACATCCTGAAAGGGGACATGAGTCTGGTGGGTCCCAGACCCGAGCGGCCCTTCTTCGTGGAGAAATTCCGGGAGGAGATCCCCCGCTATATGATTAAACACCAGGTGCGTCCGGGTATGACCGGCTGGGCCCAGATCAACGGCTACCGGGGCAATACCTCGATCCGAAAGCGCATCGAGTACGATCTCTACTACATCGAGAACTGGACACTGGGGTTTGATATAAAAATCTTATTTCTGACGATTTTCAAGGGCTTTATCAATAAGAACGCCTATTAAGCGTCAGCACAGGAAAGGATTTCAAGCGATTATGGCAACCAATACGAGAGGCAGGAATACGAGGGAATCGGGTGAGGAGCGAGAGAGCAGAGGAACGCGCAGCTCCCAGCACAGCCGCAGCGCGCAGCACAGCCACAGCGGCCACAGCACCGCAGGTAGTCGCAGTACCGGCAGCAGCCATGCGGCGCACAGTCGAACCCGCAGCAGCTCGAAGTCGGGCTATACGCCGGAGGAGCGCAGGAAAATTGCCAGAAGACGGAAAAAGGAAAAGCGAAAGAAGAAGATGATTCTCATTCTGGTACTGGAGGTTTTCCTGATTCTGATTCTCGGTGTGGGCGTCTATGGACTGGGAAAACTTGGGAAAATCCAGGATCAGGGCGTAGACGCGGACGATGTCAGCATGAACGAGGATATCTCAGAGGATACCGAGAAGCTGCTGAAGGGCTATACGAATATCGCCCTCTTCGGTATCGATACCCGTAAGATCGGTGAGTTAGGCGCAGGTAACCGAAGCGATACCATCATCATCGCCAGTATCAATAACGAGACCAAAGAGGTCAAGCTCGTGTCCGTATACCGGGATACCTATCTGAACCGGGCAGACGACACCTATGGAAAATGTAATGCAGCCTACGCGGCAGGCGGCCCCAAGCAGGCCATGGAGATGCTGAATACGAACCTCGACCTGAATATCCAGTATTATGTCAGCGTGGACTTCGTAGCCCTGATCAAGACCATCGACGCCCTGGGCGGCATCGAGCTCGATATACAGGAGGACGAGTGGGAGCTGGTGAATAGCTATATGTATGAGACCACGGAGGTTTCCGAGGATTATCTCGATCACTACAGCCCCTTCCTGGAGGGACCGGGTCTGCAGACGCTGGACGGCCTGCAGGCGACCTCCTACTGCCGTATCCGTTATACCGCCGGCAGCGACTTCAAGCGTACCGAGCGGCAGAGAACCGTGATCAGCAAGATCGTAGAGAAGGCCAAGGGTGCAGGACTGGGAACCATCAATAAGATCGTCGATGAGGTTTTCCCGCTGGTGGCGACGAATATTCCGAAGACCACCATGATCGGCATGGCGGCCAGCATGATGTCCTACGAGCTGGGCGAGAGCGGCGGCTTCCCGACCTATATCGAGAACGTGAAGATCAACAAGCAGGCCATCGTAGCGCCGGCGGATCTGGAGCTGAATGTAAAGGAGCTGCATAAGTTCCTCTTCGGCGAGGAGGATTACTTCCCGTCACCCACCGTTCTGAAGATCAGCGAGAAGATCAAGAACGATACAGGTGTCACAGCCAAAGAAACGACAAGCGAATAAAATGGAAAATGGACGGGGAAGAAAAGCCTCGTCCTTTTTTCAAAAGGAGAAGTATATGAAAAAGGATGCGACCATCGATGTCATCATTCCGGCTTATCGGCCGGGAAGGGAGCTGCAGGAGCTTTTAAAACGGCTGTCCCGGCAGACCAGGCCGATACACCGGATCATCGTTATGAATACCCGCACCGAGGTGGATGTCCGCGCCATGCTGGAAGCATTTCCGAAGGCGGAGCTTCATGAGCTGGAGAAAAGCGAATTCGACCACGGCGGCACGAGAGACGCGGGCGCGCAGCTATCCGACGCGGACTATCTGCTCTTTCTGACCCAGGACGCCCTTCCGGCGGATGAGTATCTGGTGGAGCATCTGGCGGCGGCTTTTTCTGAGCCACGGATCAAGGCGGCGTATGCAAGGCAGCTGGCGAGACCGGACTGCCGGGAGCTGGAGCGCTTTACCCGGATCTTTAACTATCCGGAGGAAAGCCGGGTGAAGACGGCAGAGGATCTGCCGCAGCTTGGCATCAAGACCTTTTTCTGCTCCAATGTCTGCGCCATGTACGAGCGGGAGACTTATGTAAACAAAGGCGGCTTTATCAAAAAGACCATTTTCAACGAAGATATGATCTACGCCGGAGGCCTGATCAAGGCCGGTTATGCCATTGCCTATGCGGCGGACGCCCGGGTCATCCATTCCCATAATTACAGCGGCATCGCGCAGTTTCACCGAAACTTCGATCTGGCGGTCTCTCAGGCGGATCACCCGGAGATCTTCGGCGGCGTGGCCTCTGAAGGGGAGGGCATCCGGCTGGTGAAGAAGACCGCGGCGCATTGCCTGCGGATCGGAAAGCCCTGGCTCATCGTGACCTTGGTATGGCAGAGCGGCTGGAAATATCTGGGCTACAAGCTGGGACGGAATTATCGAAAACTGCCCCGGTGGCTGGTGCTTCGCTGCACCATGAACCGGGCTTACTGGAAATGACGGAGGGCAGAATGACAGACATTTACGAAACGACCGAAGCAGAACGGGAGCGGGTCATCCTCATCGGTGTCTGCACCCGGGACAATGAAAATGTGGAGGAATCCTTAGACGAGCTGGGAGAGCTGGCCGACACCGCAGGAGCCGAGGCCGTAGGCCGGGTGATCCAGAACCGGGAGAGCATGCATCCCGGTACCTACATCGGAAGCGGTAAGATCGACGAGGTGCGGGAGCTGGCGGCAGAGCTGCACGCGGACGGCGTCATCTGCGACGATGAGCTGACCCCGGCGCAGCTTAGAGGTCTCGAGCAGGAGCTGGACTTAAAGGTGATGGATCGAACCCTGGTAATCCTGGATATCTTTGCCCGGCATGCCACCACCAGCGAAGGGAAATTGCAGGTGGAGCTGGCGCAGCTTCGCTATCGTCTGGCAAGACTAACCGGAAAGGGCATCGCCATGTCGAGACTGGGCGGCGGCATCGGTACCAGGGGTCCCGGCGAGAAGAAGCTGGAGACGGATCGGAGGCTCATCAAGAGCCGCATTGCAAGGCTGAACCGGGAATTAAAGGAGATGCAGCTGCACCGGGATACGGCCAGAAAGAAGCGCTTAAACGAGGCAGTCCCGGTGGCAGCCATCGTGGGTTACACGAACGCGGGCAAGTCTACGCTGCTGAATGCGCTGACCGGAGCGGGCATCCTGGCGGAGGATAAGCTTTTCGCGACCCTGGATCCCACCACCAGGCGTATGGAGCTTCCCGGCGGCCAGGCCATCCTTCTGACGGATACTGTCGGCTTTATCCGAAAGCTGCCCCATCACCTGGTGGAGGCCTTCAAGAGCACCCTGGAGGAGGCGCGCTACGCCGACTACATCCTCCATGTGGTGGACAGTGCCAATCCCCAGATGGACGCCCAGATGGAGGCCGTCTACGAGACCCTGGATCGGCTGGGCATCGCAGGAAAGCCTGTGATCACGCTATTTAACAAGCGGGATCTCGTACCGGGCGGTGAGCTTCCGAAGGATCCGAAGGCGGTGAAAAGCATCGGTATCTCCGCCGGAACCGGAGCGGGCTTCGGCGAGCTTCTGGAGGCTTTAGAGGAGCAGCTTCGCAGCAGCCGCGTGCAGGTGGAGAAGCTCTTTCCCTACGCCCAGGCGGGAGATATCCAGCGCATCCGTAAACTAGGACAGGTGCTGGAGGAGGAATACCGGGAGGACGGCATCTATATCCGCGCTCTGATGCCGCGTTAATGTACAGACGCCAGTCAGTCCATGATGGCTCGCAAAGGCGGCCCTATACAGGAATGAATGGTGCTCAAGT
>CAVKIR010000129.1:0-5343 GCA_963656395.1 Prevotella sp. CAG:279 | reverse complement strand
GGGTGATCAGCACAATGGTCTTGCCCTGCTCCTCATGGAGCTTATGGAAGATGTCCATGATTTTCCTGCCGGTGACGGAATCCAGGGCTCCGGTTGGCTCGTCGGCCAGGATGATGGAAGGATCGTTGGTCATGGCCCGGGCGATGGAGACACGCTGCTTCTGTCCGCCGGAGAGCTCATCGGGCTTATGGGTCATACGCTCGCTCATGCCCACCATATCCAGGTAGTATTTCGCCCGCTCCTGGCGCTCCTTTTTTCCTACCCCCGCATACATCATGGGCAGCTCCACATTGCGAAGAGCCGTGGTGCGGCTGATGAGATTATAGGTCTGAAAGACGAAGCCGATTTTCCGGTTCCGGATGCCCGAGAGCTCCTTGTCCTTCGCCCCCGCCACATCCACGCCATCCAGGGTGTAGGCCCCGCAGGTGGGGCGATCCAGCACGCCGATGATGTTCATCAGGGTGGTTTTGCCCGAGCCGGAAGCTCCTACGATGGACACGAACTCACCCTTTTTCACCTGCAGATCGATGCCGTGTAGGATCTCCAGTTCGTTGGGCTGGCCTACATAAAACCGCTTGATAATATGCTGTAAATCAATGATGTTCTGTAACTGTTCAGTACCTTCACAGTTACGAATGCAAAATCCATGAGAATCGGCTTCGCCGATGGGATTTTGCACTCCTGAATCATGTTCATACGCCCTCAGCAGCAAGTGCTTCGGGCTGTCCTGAATAGTTACGATGTTCTGTTTTTCTGCCATGCCTGCCTCCTTAGAATCCGCCGGGGGCTCCGCCTCCGCCTGCAGGTGCGCCGCCACCACCGCCGGGAGCGCTGCCGCCGCCCATGTCTCCTCCGCCGCCTCCGCCGAAGTCGAAGACGACGCCGTCCTGGCTGCTGTCACTGTCCGAACCGCTCTGTCCGGTGCTCTGCTGCAAAGGCGTGGACAGATAGACCGTCATGCCTTCGCTCAACTCATCGCTGATGACCTCGGTGTAATAATCAGTCTCGATTCCCGTTGTTACTTTTACCTCTTTCTTTTCCCCATTGTCATCCACGTAAATGACGCTGTCGCCATTTGCATTGGTCTGCACGCAGTCATAGGGCACTGCCAGGGCATCCTTACTCTCCTCCAGCGCGATGCTGACAGAGGCAGTCATGCCGGCCCGCAGCTTATCCTGGGATTCGTTCAGGGTAATCTGGATCTCATAGGAAGCGGTACCGCTGTTCGAGCCCATAGTCTGGCCGGTGGTGCCGGTGGGCGCCACATAGGTGACGGTGCCTTCCAGCTCCTCATCGCCCAGAGAGTCGGTCTTCACATAGGCCGTCTGGCCTTCCTCGATGTTCACGACATCATATTCATCTACGGACGCATCCACGATAAAGTTGTGGACATCCTGAATCTCGTAAATGGTGCCGCCGGAGAAGACATTATCCTCCTCTACATTCAAAGCGGTGATGGTGCCGGACATGGAGGCGTAGACGGTGCAGTCGTTCAGCTGCTCCTCATAGTCCTCGATCTTCTTTTTCTCATCGTTGTCGCTTACCAGCTGATCCTGCAGCTTTGCCTTCTGGTAGGTCTTCTCTGCATCCTCTACGGTGCTGTCGTACTGATCCTGCACCTTCTCCTTTTCGGACTGGGCCTGCTGGTAGGAATTGTAGGCCTGGGAGGTGTTGTTCTTGGCCTGCTCGTAGGCATTCGTGGCATCCTCTACGGCCTTCTGGGCGGTCTCGTAGGCGGTCTTGGCATCCTTATAGGCTGCATAGGCATCCGTGCAGCTGCCCGGCAGAGAACCGTTCAGGCTGTTCAGATAGCTTTCCAGATCGGTAATGGTAACTTTTTCCGAAGGATCTGACTCGATGGCACTTTTCAGAGCATCTGCCGCCTCATCATAGGCCTTTTTCAGGCTGTCCATATCGTACTGCGCCTTCACCTTATTCAGCTTATCCAGAGCCTCCTGCTCCGCAGTCTGGGCATTGCCGTAGGCATTCTTATAGGCATCCCGGGTATCCCGCGCATCCTGGAGGCTGTCCTCTGCATCGGAAAGGGTATCCTGATACTGGGTCTCATAATTATCCAGGGCATCGATCTGCTGGTTGACGGAATAATTGTTTTTCGCATCCGCCAGCGATTCCTCGATATCCGAGGAGTCAAAGGTACAGATGATATCGCCCTCCTGCACCTCGTCGCCCACTTCGACGTAGACCTTGGTGACCTTGATATCCTTCAAGGTCGTACTGGCAGTTTTGCCGTTGGCTGTCGCCAGGGTTCCGGTGACGCTGACGGAATTCGTCAGATCCATCTTCTGAACCTGGGCAGTCTCTGTCGTCATGGCCTGCAGCTTCGGCTTCTTGCTTTTGGCCTGCCAGATGACACCGGCCACGATGGCTGCGATCAGGATCACCACCAGAAGTACTGTCAGGATCTTATGCTTCTTCACAAAGCTGCCAATCTTACGGCCCGCGCGCTTCAGCTTTCCCGCTTCCTTTCTTTCGTTTTCTTTTTCTATTTTTTCATCCTGTTTAAACTCTTTTAACTGTTCGGAATCTTCCTCAAATTCCTTCAACTTTTTCTTCCACAGCTTCACGCTTCATCCTCCTTCATAAACGCCTGGTTCCCGCGCCGCCTGATACCCGGCGCTGACTGATGCCCGGCGCTGACTAGTACTTATTGTAAAGGGGGATTGTGTTTGATTTTTGTAGAAGGTGTGAGGAAAGAGTGTTGAAAGTGTGATTTTTTTGTGTCCACAATAGGCTTTCCCTGGAAATTTCCATAGAAAACGAACGTCGCCCTCCCATCTTTCCAGACAGGAGAGCGACGCTCCGGAAACGTATATTCAGATATTAATGCTTGTAACCTTCCTTTCGTAGAGCCTCTTCCATCTCCGCAAACCGATTGCCCACATCCTCCGGTCTGTGGGCGTCGGAGGCAGTTTCGATCCGCACGCCGTTCTGGCAAAGCACCCGTAAAAGCTCCGGATTCATGCCAGATCTGGGATAATGATAATTGTGGTACAGACCGCTGCTCTGCTCCGTATACATCTGCTGGCGGTTCAGTCCCTCTGCCAGCGCCTCATAGGTCTCTGTCAGGTCATAAGAGGCCTCCGCCCCATAGCATTTGATGGAATCCGGATGGGCTAACCCGTCGAACAGGCCGCTTGCTATCAGCTCTTTCATAATCTCGTAATAGCGGCGGTATTCCGCGTCCACATCCTGTCCTTCCCAGAGCTCCGGCTTCTGGTCAAAGCCAAAGCCGTCGATCCAGTGGACCGAGCCCACCAGGAAATCAAGGTCCAGCGGCTTTATTTCTTTTTCGATGAAAGCTTCCTGTCCCGGAAAATAGCAGACCTCCAGGCCCCATTTTATGGAAATTGGAAACGACTGCTTTCGCATTTCCGCAACCAGATCCAAGTATTCTGCGAGACCGTGCTGCCCTTTCTGGCCACCCCACCGGACATGCTCTGCCCCGTAAGCCTTCAGATGCTCATACAGCGGAAGGCATTCCCGAAAGCGATGGGTATGCTCCAGAAGCCAGATTTCCGTCAGACCCTCGGCTACCGCCTTTTCCACAAAGCGATCCACATATTCCCGGGTGTAGCTTCCCCGTTCCAGGTGCATATGCACGTCTCTTCTCATATCTTTTCTCCTATTTCAGATACGTCTTCTTATACTCCTCGCGGATCTCCTCCGGCACCAGGCTGCCGCCGGTAGCCCAGGCAATATGAACCGCCTGCTGCATCTTATCTGTCAGGCCGTTCTCCTCCAGATACTTTCGGAAATCTGCGCTTTTATTTTCCCGGATGACGCCCTGGAAGGCCGCGCAGGCGCTGGGCTCCAGGAAAATGTCCTCGGTCTCCAGAAGATCCCGCATATAATCATAGAGCTTGGCATCCTGTACGGTAAATTCGCCGCTCAGCATGGGCTTCATGATGCCGCCCACGAAGCCGCTGGGCCGTCCTACAGCCAGGCCGTCCGCATGGGTCATGCCGGTCAGTCCGATATCCTGCACGGAAATCTGGCTGTTCAGCCCGGTGACCATACCGGTCAGCATACAGGGTGCCTGGGTGGGCTCCACGAAGAAGCAATGCACCGCGTCCTGAAACACCTGCTTCAGACCGAAGCTGATGCCGCCGGGCGCTCCTCCCACGCCGCAGGGAACATAGGTAAACAGCGGATGATCCGCATCAATCTGAATTTCTTTTTCTTCCAGTTGACCAATCAGGCGCTTGGCCGCCACCGCATAGCCCAGGAACAGGGTTCTGGAATTCTCATCATCCACAAAATAGCTCTTAGGATCCGCGTCCGACTGCTTCCGTCCATTCTTCACGGCCTCGCTGTAATCCGCCTCGTACTCAATGACGGTCACACCGTGGCTTCTGAGCAGCTCCTTTTTCCACTGCTTGGCGTCCGCAGACATATGCACGATGACCCGATAGCCCACGGCTGCGCTCATGATACCGATGCTCATGCCCAGATTGCCGGTGGAGCCTACCTGCACCGTGTACTGAGAGAAGAACTCCCGGAACTTCGGCTCCGCCAGTACGGCATAGTCGTCGTCCACAGAAAGCATGCCGTGGGACAGCGCCAGATCCTCTGTATGCTTCAGAATCTCATAGATACCGCCCCGGGCCTTGACCGAGCCTGCGATGGCCAGGTGGCTGTCCTGCTTCAGAAGCAGCCGTCCGGTCAGTCCGCTTTCGTACTTTTCATTGATGCGCTCCTGCATCTTTGGGATGTCTGTCAGCACTGATTCGATGATGCCGTTTCTATCTTTGGTCTCCGGGAAGCAACGCATGATAAACGGCGCGAACCGCTTAAGGCGCTTCTCCGCGTCCTCCACATCCTTCATGGTCAGCTCGCTGCCCTCCATGCTTTCTTCGAAGGAACGCTTGTCCGGATTCATCCAGACTACCTCTTCCCCGTTCTTTATCTGTTTCAAAATCGGAAATTTTGCTTCTAACGCTTCTAACTGCTCAGACATTTTCCGATAACCTCCTAAAATTAATGCTCCTGTTTGAGATACGCAGCCGGAGTCATTTCCATCTGCGCATTGAAATATTTGTAAAAATGATTGAGATTCTGATAGCCGACCTCCTCGGCCGCCTCCTTAATGGCCAGCTTCTGCTCCTCCATCAGCTGGATGCTCTTCTCGATCCGCACCTTATGTACATAGGAAATGATGGTCATGCCCATATGCTTCTTAAAGAGACGCGCGATGTGGCTGGAAGTACAAAAAGTAAGCTCTGCCAGGCTCTCCAGCTCAATCTGCTCCTGATAATGCTTGTAAATATAGGCCAGAATCGTGTCCACGGTCTCATTTCCCGTGAAATGCCAGCCGATGGCCCG
>CAVKIR010000128.1:0-5345 GCA_963656395.1 Prevotella sp. CAG:279 | reverse complement strand
ATGACCCTCTGCTTGTAAGGCAGATGCTCTCCCAGCTGAGCTAAGATCCCATTTCTTTCTCGGTTTGACTTGCCGTCCCAACCGACTTCGTTAGTATAGCATCATACCCGGGATAAAGTCAAGCACTTTTTTTCATTTTTTTAGATTTTTTTCAATTGTTCTAAAAAATGAGACTTTATCCCGATTCTGATGCGTTTCCTTTTTTAATATGCCTCCGCATACAGCTTCAGAATATCACTCTTTCCTGTCGCGCGGGGATTTACCTGGATATTGCCGCTCTTCATGGCGTCATCTGCCATCCGATCGAACTGACTGCTGTCTACCCCTACGGCACTTAGGGAAGCCGGTATTCCCAACTCATCGTTCAATACCCGAAGCTCTGCTGCCAGCATTTCCGGCCGGAAGCTTTCCTTCGGAACCTTCTTTTCGCAGATGCAATCATAGATATAAGGATACTTTGCTGCAGCCTCCTGCATATTGTACTCCACGACCGCAGGCAGAAGGATTGCATTGGCCACCCCGTGCGGTACGTTAAAGTACGCACTTACCGGATGACTCATGGCATGGACATTGCCGAGTCTGGCATGGGAAAATGCAATTCCTGCAAAGAGAGAACCGGTCAGCATGGCCTCACAGGCCGCCTTATCGCTTCGATCTGCCACATAGGCGCGGATGCTGCCGCCGATAAGCCTAAGGGCCTCTTTTGCAAAGAGATCCGAGAAGGGGGAAGCAGCTTTGGAAACGAAGGCCTCCAGTGCATGGATCATAGCGTCGATGCCGCAGGCTGCCGCTGTCCCTGCCGGTACGGTGGCAATCAATTCCGGATCCAGGATCGCATAATCCGGCAGGATATCGTTGCTCACCACTGTCAGCTTATAGTTTCGACTGTGGTCGGTGATGACGGAAAATGCCGTCACCTCGGATCCGGTTCCGGCCGTCGTCGGAATGGCGATCATAGGGGTAACCGATCCCGGCACCTTGCCTCCGCCCTCGTAATCCACGATTTTTCCGCCGTAGGTCGCAAGCACGGCCACGGCCTTGGTTACATCCAGCGGTGACCCGCCGCCGAAGGCCACCAGGAAATCTGCTCCGCTCTCCTGAAAGCCTTTGACGGCCTTTTCGACTGTCTCCGTACTGGGATTGCCCTCGGTCTCGGTAAAGCTGTCGCTGTCTATGCCGGCAGAGCGCAGGGCTTCCCGGCATTTCTCCACCATGCCGATCTTATTCAAGTGAGGACCGGAGATAATATAGGCCTTGGTTTTCCCAAGCTTCTTCGCAAGCTCCGGCAGCCTGGCCAGTGTACCGGCTCCTACCAGTATATTCTGTGGGATTGTAAAAGAATAGCTGTTCATATTCTTAGCCCTCTTTGTCATAATCTATTTTGCAAGTGCCTCTACGGATTCCTTGATGATGGCAAAGGCCTCATCGCAGTCCTTTTCGGTGATGATAAGGGGCGGAACCATGCGGATGGTATGGCCGCCGATGGCGGTAATCAGAAGATGTCTGTGCAGACACTCGTGCTTTACATCGATGGCTGCCACGGCATCATCAAATTCTACGCCCACCAGGAGTCCCTGGCCTCTTACTTCTTTTACATGGGGAAGCTTGGCAAGCTTATCCATGAAATATGCACCCATCTTCGCTGCGTGATCTGCCAGATTTCGATCCAGCAATTCATTGACCTCGGCTAAGGCTGCCGCACAGGACACCGGATGTCCGCCGAAGGTGGTTCCATGAGAGCCCGGTGTAAAGGCCTTTGCCACCTCCTCGGTCGCGCAGATAGCACCGATGGGCATGCCGCCTCCCAGAGCCTTTGCCATGGATACGATATCCGGCTTGATGCCATAGTTCATGTAGCTCATGACCTTACCGGTTCTGCACCATCCGGTCTGCACCTCATCGATCAGGAGCAGCATCCCCTTCTCATCGCAGAACGCGCGAAGGCCTGTCAGGAACTCCTGTGTAGCCGGGTGCACACCGCCTTCGCCCTGTACCGGCTCTACCATAATGGCAATGGTATTCTCCGTGCAGGCATCCTTGAATGCTTTCAAGTCATTGTAGGGTGCATAGGAGAAGCCATAGGTCATGGGTCCAAAGCCCACCTGGCAGCCGTTGCCGGGCTGACCGGTCGCAGACATGGCACCGAAGGTACGTCCATGGAAGCCCATCTTCGCCGTAACGATGTGATATTTGTTCGGTCCATACTTCTCGATTCCGTATTTGCGGGCCATCTTGATCATCGCCTCATTGGCCTCTGTACCGGAATTCTGGAAAAAGATCTTGTCCATACCGATGGTGGTGCACACCTTCTCCGCCAGGAGCGCCTGCGGAATCGTATACGGATAGTTAAAGGTATGCATCACATCCTGCACCTGGTCGATGACAGCTGCCACGACCTTCTCATTACAGCTTCCTGCGGAATTGACCGCAATACCTGCATAGAAGTCTAGGTATTTTTCACCCTTCTCGTCATACAGATACTGATCCTTCGCCTTTTCACACAGAAAATCCATCCGTTCGTAGGTTTCGATCATGTATTTGCTTACCTTGTCTTTAATCTCCTGAGCTGTAAAGCCTGTATCTGCTAATTTCATAATAATCCTCCCCAAGACGGCACCTACGGCCTTCTTTTTACTCCAGTGTTCCTTCGGAATGAATCTGATCCGGTGTAATGAGACCCTTGATAATCAGATACTGTTCGATGGTCTTCACACAGTTGTCTACGCCGACCCGCTCGCTGTTCAAAGTCAGGTCGTAATTGACCGGATTCGTCCAATAATTCCCATGTGTGTAATATTTGTAATAATCTGCCCGGTACTGATCGGTGCGCTCAATGGTGGCGTTCGCCACCTCCGGCGTCACGCCCATATTTTTGATGGTCCGGTCTACACAGAAAGCCCGGGGAGCCTCGATATAGATGCTGACCACATTTGGGTAATCCTTCAGGACATAATCCGCGCATTTTCCGACGATGACACAGGATTCCTTGTCCGCAAGATCCCGGATAATCTGGCTTTGGTATTCGAAGAGCTTGTCATCGGATACAAAGGCCTCATTTCTGGAAATATAACTTCTGGCTCTGGGAAGTCCCCGAAGAAAATTTGAAAAACCTCCTGTCTCCCGCATCTTCTCGTTGACCTGCTGGAACACATCCTCGCCCAGACCGCTCAATTGACTTGCCAGTGTCAGAATTCGATTCTCATAGCAATGGATGCCCAGATCCTTTGCCAGCTTGGAAGCGATCACCTTTCCTCCGGTTCCGAAGCCCCTGGCAAATGTAACTACAAACTTTTCCATGCTGCCTCCATTCCGGCTGCGGCTTTCCCGCAAGCCTGTTCTACATCATCCCTCAGCCTGCCAGATAACGCTTCAGGAACTCCCTGGTTCTGGGATTCTTCGGATTGGTAAATAATTCCGAGGGTGCTGCATCCTCCGCCACGAAACCGGAATCCATAAAGATCGTACGGGTCGATACATCTCTGGCAAATGCCATTTCATGGGTCACAATGATCATGGTAAGTCCGGTCTTTGCCAGATTCTTCATGACGTTCAGTACTTCACCGACCATCTCCGGATCCAGGGCGGATGTGGGTTCATCAAAGAGAAGAACCTCCGGATTCATGCAAAGGGAACGGGCGATGGCCACACGCTGCTTCTGTCCGCCGGAGAGCTGCGCCGGTTTAGCATGAATATAAGGTGCCATTCCCACATTTTTCAGGTGCTCGATGGCTCTTTTAAAGGCCTCCTCCTTGGACAGATGCAAGACCTTTCTGGTACAGAGCATGCAGTTCTCCAGAACTGTCATATTGTTGAAGAGGTTGAAGGACTGAAATACCATGCCCACTCGGGAGCGGTATTCATTGATTTCCTTTTGCACATCCCGCACCTCTTTATCATGGTAAAGGATCTTTCCGGCTGTCTGCTTTTCCAGCTTGTTGATACAGCGCAGCAATGTGGACTTTCCGGAGCCGGAGGAGCCTACGATACAGATGATCTCTCCTGCATTTACATCTATATCGATCTTCTTTAACACTTCGTGATCGCCGAAGGATTTGCTCAGGTCACGAATGGAAATTACAGTATCACTCATAACGTTTTCCTCCTTATGGGTTATCCATGTATTCTACTGCAAGTACATAGTCTGATTTGCCCTTCATTCTCTTCTCGATCAGCTTAAACACCTTATCGAACACAAAGCAGAGTACAAAGTAGATCGCAGCGATCACAAGGTAAGATTCAAAATACTTGTAATAATTTCCGCCTACGGTCTTTGCTGCCATAAACAGCTCCTGCACGGCAATGACGTTCAGGACGGAAGTCATTTTCAGGTTGCTTAAAAAGGTATTTGCCATCTCAGGGATGATATTTTTAAATGCCTGAGGAAGTACGATATACATCATGGTCTTAAAAGGAGACATGCCCATGGCCCATGCGCCTTCCCGCTGTCCCAGATCAATGGAGCTGATACCGGCGCGGACGGTCTCGCCCATGTATGCGCCGGTGTTCAGTACCGTTACGATGATACCTGCAAATACCGGTGTCAGATCGGAAAAGCCCATCTGACGGATACCGAAATATACGATCATGGCCTGAACGATCATAGGTGTATCACGGAATACCTCTACATAGACCGTGAAAATGATCTTCACCAGACGCAGCAGAAGCTTCTTTAACAGGTGGTCGCCCTCATGGATCTTAATATCATCAATGATGCCTACAACGTATCCTAATACAAATCCAAACAAGGTTCCGATCACTGCAATATACAGTGTAAGCCAGGTGCCCTTAATGAACATGCTTGAATACTTCTGTGCCAGAAATACCATCCATTCCAGTGAATTACCCGGATTTTCAAATATCATAATGTCACCTCACTTCTAACTGTTTTTATTAGTTTGCTGCCGGCTGCTGTGTCAGTACCTGAGACATCAGCTTGTCCATTTCAGCCTTGTCATTCCAGCCGATGGCATCCATTGCCCCCTGGATCTTATCTCTTAATTCTGTGTCATTCTTTCTGGTTGCGATACAAACATTTACCATCTCATCATCTCCGGTAAAGGTATCATCCTCTGCTAACTGGATAATGGTCAGATCATCATTGGTAAGAGCTGCGGACTGTGCAGTAGGCAGATCCACGATGCACACATCTGCGCTTCCGTTGGAGATGGCCATAAAGCACTCGGAGGTTGTTTCAAAATTTCCGGACTGAGTAGCTCCTTCTACCTGATCCAGCAGCGGGATCCATCCGGTTCCAAGCTGTGTAGTTACCTTGCATCCGGTTCCGGCCAGATCGGAAAGTCCTTTTACATTTTCATAGGCGCCGCCCTTCTTTACCACGATGCAGT
>CAVKIR010000127.1:0-5365 GCA_963656395.1 Prevotella sp. CAG:279 | reverse complement strand
GTTCCCGTAAAGTCCGGCTGGACACTGATCCGGTACTCCGTATCCTCTCTGGTGGCATAGAAGCCCACAGCCTGCAGTTCCTGATCCTCACGCGCCTCGTATACATTCGCGAAGCTTGCCTTTTCTGTATTGTAGCCAATCTGGCCGCACCAGCCGCACAGATCGGACTGATAGATCGTGTCGTAATTGTCTGAGTCATCCACCCGGGTGTAGGCCACGTTGTCATTTCCGATGTTCTTATCATAGTAGGAGACATAGAAGATGCCTGCCTCCCCGAAGTCTGTTCCCCAGCTGTTCTGACAGATGAAGGCGCCGTCGCCCTCCACGCTCTGCCGGAAATTCTCCGCAGGATAGGCATCGTCCCAGCCGATGATGACCACATCGTGGTTCGAGGCAGCCTCCCCGGTATAGGCGTAGCTGGCATGCGTCCGGCTGTAGTAGGCAGAATCCTGGGTCGGATCGTCGAAATCCATATAAAGAGAGCTCTCAACACCGCCGTGCAGATAGACCGTCTGCTTGATGGCATCATAATCCTTCGTATCTGGCATGCGCGCCTCCTGCACATGACAGACGGCGCTCAGGTTGTCCGGGGACTTGCCGTCATCGTAGGGGTCATCCAGTTCCGATACAGGTCCCGTCCAGGAGGTCAGGTAGGCTACCGACATAATGTAGGAGCCTCCCGCATCCGTATCGATTCGGAAGGGATTGTGATAATTCAGATGGTCTCTGGAGAAATCCAGAAGCTGCTCCGGCATCAGCGTCGTCTCGAGGGCTGTCAGGGAGGCAAAGGCCCAGCAGGTGCCGTGCTGTCCCTGATCCCGGACAGGAACTGCACGCCCCTCCTCCCGGTAATCATAATGCGCAGGCAGCTCGGCTTCCTCCTTCTCTCTTTGAATCACCAGACTGTCGGCTGTCTTTGCCGCCTTTTCCTCCAGATAGGAATCCAGCAGGGCAGTGCTGTCCGTCGGCGCTTCCGTCGGTGTGATATCCAGATCGCGCACCACCAGCGCGCAGCATGCCAGAAATGCCAGAATCACCAGCGTTCGAAGTCTTTTTCTCATACATCCTGCCGCGTTCTCTTCGGCGGCTTCGGTCCAGGAAACTGATAGAAATAGGTCTTTAACATTCCATTATAGATCTTGCGGTTCTTCGCGGCCTTGCGGCCGATATAGCGTTCTGCGTCCTCGTAGCCGGTAATCAGGTACATGGACCAGTCATCCAGACGGTTATAGGCCTCGCCGATCTCCCGGTACAGCGCCGGCAGGGCTTCTTTTTCCTCCAGCCGCTCGCCGTAGGGCGGGTTCGTGATGACAAAGCCGTATTTCTTCGGATGCCGGAGCTCCGCCACCGGCCGCGCCTGAAAATGAATCAGGTGATCGACGCCAGCATCTCTCGCATTTTCCCGGGCTGCCTTGACCATATCCGGGTCGATATCATAGCCCTGGATATCTGTCTCGATGTCGTCTCTTATCAGGTCATTCGCCTCTTCCACCGCATTGTACCAGAGCCTTCTCGGGATTCGGTTCTTCCAGGCCTCGGCTGCGAATTCCCGGTTCATGCCCGGCGCGATATTCGCCGCCATCATGGCAGCCTCGATGGGAAAGGTTCCGCAGCCGCAAAACGGGTCTACGAGAATGCGATCCCCCTTCCAGGGTGTCAGCATGATCAGTGCCGCCGCCAGGGTCTCGGTGATGGGCGCTTTGCTGGTTAGTCTTCTGTAACCACGCTTATGCAGGGAGACGCCGGAGGTATCCAGTCCCACTACAGCCTCATCCTTCAGAAAGGTGATGCGGATGGGGTAGGAGGCGCCGTCCTCGCTGAACCACTCGACCTTGTATCGGGTCTTCAGTCGCTCGACGATGGCTTTCTTTACGATAGACTGGATGTCGGACGGGCTGAAAAGCTTGCTTTTTACCGATGTGGCCTTTGTGACCCAGAATTTCCCGTCTGCCGGTATGTAATCCTCCCAGGGAATGGACCGGATGCCCTCAAAGAGCTCATCGAAGGTCTCGGCCTTGAAACGGCCGACCTGCAGCATGACGCGCTCTGCCGTTCTAAGGAAGATGTTCGCGCGGCACAGGGCGTCCATATCGCCGATAAAGGTGACGCGGCCGTCCTCCACCAGGCTTATATCATAGCCCAAATCCTGTATTTCCCGTTTCAGTACCGCCTCCAGGCCGAAGTGGCAGGGAGCGAGGAATTCGTATGTCTCCATATAACTGTCTCCGTTTTTGTATTCAGAAACGGCAGACGCTTCTGATGCTTCTTGCGCCTGCCGTCATCCACTTATTCATTATTCTAATATGCACATTCCCGGCTGTCAATCATTTTCCATGCCGTATCACCGGCCGCCGAAGAGCAGCAGAATCAATCTCACCAGCAACAGCAAGGCCACCACCGGAATCAGGATCGGAAGCACCAGTGAAAGGATGCCGCCGACGATGGCTCCGATCAGGACGATCACCAGGATGATGACCACAGCCACCAGAAGCTTCCCGTACCAGGTATTGAAATTGAATTTCCTATACTTGATATCGATGCCGCCCTCGTCGTTGATCTCCGCATGGAAGCCCTTCTTCGCCTCCGCTTCTTGCTCATAATGACTGTAAGTCCCGGTATTGCCGTCTGCACTTCCCTGGGTATCTATGATGGTCCTGGCGATCAGTCTGGGATCTCCAAGCTCCTCCAGAACCTCCTGCTCGCTTCTGCCGGAGGCAATCTCCTGGGAGATATAGTTCTGATAATAAGCCACGTTATCCTGGACGACGGCCGGTGCCACTTCACCGGTCAGTGCCGCCCGCAGGGTGCTCACGAATTCATTCCTGTCCATCTGTTACCTCTTCCCTTTCCTCGGTCTGCGGTATCTGCTTCGTGCCCTCATCATATCCCAATTCTGCATTTTCTGTCAACTTATTCTTCGGATTCCGTCTTTTTCTCTTTTTCCGAAGCAGCCGGATAACCAGTACGACCGCCAGAAGAAGCACGGCCAGCACACCCAGGAGAATGTAGAGCAGCAAGCCGCCCGGCTCCTCGGTTACGCAGAAGGTCATCTGGGTGCTGTCTGCGTCAAATACCAAGTAGCTTCCGTCCTTCTGATAGGAGATCTTCGTCCAGGTTCCGTCCTCACCGAGTCGGTACAGCCCCGGCTTGCCCGTCATCTCCGGTGCGATAAAGCGCAGCTTATAGGAGACTTCGTCCGTCAGCACCGGATCCCGCAGGGTGGAGGTCCATTGCTCCAGTACGCGGCCTCTGGTAGGCACATTGTCCGTATTCTCCTCTGCCTCTACCAATACCAGCTTGGCATCCAGACTGAAGGTGCCCTCTGCCAGCAGGGTGGAATGTGCCAGATCACGCATCTGATCGCTGGCCACTGCCGAGGATTTCGTCGTATACAGGACCTTGATGTCCTTCGAGAAGGTCATATCTGACAGATCGGCCGCCTCCCATTTTCCATTGTATCCTTCCTTCTCCGGGATCTCCGGATATTCCACATCGGTCAGATCTGCACCGTACTCGAAGGGTACTGTCTTCAGGACTTCCCCGTCCGCTATGAAGCGCAGCTCGAAGTTCTTGAAATCTGTGGGGATCTCTGCCTTCGCTGCCACCTCTTCGAAGTCCATCGGCTCTGCCTTGCCGCCGTAGCTGATGTCATCCACAGCGCCGTAGGTGTCGCCCACGAAATAATTGCCGGTGAGGTCGCCGTCCTCGTCCAGGTCGCCTGCGATGCTTCCGATGTACTCATCCGCCTTTGTCACCTCGATGAGGCTGTAGCAGTCCCGAATGTCATCGCCACGGCCGGCTATGCCGCCCACATAGTCACCGCCCTCCAGGGTGCATTTTGCATAGGAGCGGCGAATGACGGAATCGGAATAACCTGCGATGCCGCCCACATAATTGCCATTCGTGCTTAAGACGCTGCCGTAGCCCTCGCTGTCGGTCACCAGACCCAAGGCCATGTTGCCGACGATGCTGCCTGCGCTGTCCTTCTTGGAGGTAATCTCACCCTTATTGACGCAGCTCTGGATAATGGCCTTCGTCTCCAGGGTGAAGTTCAGGTTATTATTGCCCAGCTTCGTGATGTCATCCTCCGGATCGGTATCGTACTCGATGGCCATGGAGCCGGCGATACCGCCCACGTTCACATCGCCCTCGATCTCGCCGAAGTTCCGGCAGGCATAGGCCTTGCCCCGGGTGGTCTTCTCGATCGCTTCATCGGATACATCCACGATCCGATCCTCGAGGGACTCGCTGGTGTCGGTGACATCGGTCACCAGATCCACCATGGTATTCATGACCTTGTTAAACTGGGTGTTCACTGCCTGGAAATCATCAATCATATCTCCCGTCATATTGGAAATCTGATTTCCAAGTTCTTCCAGTTGATCGGAGATGCCTCCCACGGCTGCATAGAGGCGATCGCCCTCTGCCCGGTATTCATCGCCGAATTTCTCAAAGGAAAGGTCGAGGCCGGAGATATCGGCTCCCATCTTATCCAGGGAGGATTTCATGGAGGTCAGAGAATTCTCGATCTCCGAGGACATGGTTCCGACGCCGTCTAAGGCCTTCTTTGCCGCCTCCTGGATATCCGGATCCTGCATGAGGTCATTCAGCTTCGTCTGCGCGTCATTCAGAGCCTTTACCGCATCGCTTAAGTCACCGGAGGCCTCTGTCAGGCCGCTGATGAGCTTCGACAGGTTGGAAGCCTGCTGGTAGGCGTTCAGGGCATCTGCCGCCGTCTTTGCTGCACTCGTCAGCTTATCGAAGGCTGTATTCATGGATCCCTGGATGCTCTGTATCTCCTCCCGGTGCTCCGGGCTTTGGATGGTATCCAGGATGTCATTCACTTTCTTGATTTCGTCATTAAAGCTTCCGGATACATTTGAAAGCTCTGTCAGGGAATTCTTCGCATCCTGCACGCCGGCCTTGACGGCGGCCTCGGACTTGTTGACCTTCTCGACGTTCGTATCCGCCCACTCGGTGGTCTTCTTCGTCAGAGACTGAGCGCTGTCCTTGGCATCGTCCGTATAATCCGAGATCTGATCCATGCGATCGGAGATATCGCTTCGGGAGCTGTCGATATGGTTCAAGGCATCGTCCACCAGATCGCTCAGCTTATTGATCTCGCCGCGCAGCTCCTCGATCTTATCTGCATCGAAGCGCAGAGTCAGATCCGGAGCCATCTGGCCGATGATACCGCCTACATCCTTGCGGCCTTCCACCTCTCCGTAATTCTGGTTGCCGCTTAAGTAGCCCGCAGAACGGCCTGCGATACCGCCGACGTTATAGCCGATATGCGGATAGCCGACACTTCCCTCATTGATGCAGTTCTGGACGGTACCGGAGGAATAACCGCAGATACCGCCGG
>CAVKIR010000126.1:0-5405 GCA_963656395.1 Prevotella sp. CAG:279 | reverse complement strand
CCACCGACATGCAAGCATGTCGTGGACTCAGACTTTTGACACTGTAACCAATTATACGAAGTTTGCATAACATAGAAGGAGAAGCACACATGGCTCGTTTTCGATATGTCGCGAAGGACATGAAGGGAAAACAGAAGAGAGGGACGGCGGAGGCTGCCACCGAGAAGGCACTGAGCACAGACTTACTGTCGCAGGGTCTCTATCTCATCGAAGCCAGGGATCTGACTGCGGCCGGGGGACATAAGCGGTTGAAGGCGAAGCAGCTGGCGGCCTTCTGCCGGGAGCTTTCCACCCTTTTGGCCTCCGGTGTCAGCCTGGTGCGGGCCCTCGATATCATTTCCAGGCAGGAGGGCATCCAGGCCTCCGAGCGGGAGGTCTACGAGGCAGTGCTTATGGATCTTAGAAAGGGCATCAGCCTCTCCGAGGCCATGGAGACCAGAGAGGCCTTTCCGGAGCTGATGATCGGCATGATTCATTCCGGCGAGGGCAGCGGTAATCTCGATCAGGTGACCGCACGGCTGGCTCTCCAGTATGAAAAGGAGCACAAGCTGAACCAGCAGGTGAAGTCGGCGATGACCTATCCGGCGGTGCTTCTGGTCTTAAGCGTGGCGGTGGTCATCCTTATCGTGACCTTTATCCTGCCCCAGTTCCAGAGCCTCTTCGATGAGATGGAGAGCCTGCCCTGGATCACGAATGTGCTGATCGCGATTTCGGATTTTCTGGTACATCGCTGGTACATGGCCATTCTGGGTGTCTTTATCCTTGTCGCCCTGCTGCGGCTCATCCTCGGCATTCCGGTGATACGCCGGGGCGTCGATTACGCGAAGGTGCATATCTGGGGCTTCGGGAAGCTCTATCAGGTCATCTATACGGCTCGATTTGCCAGAACCCTAAGCAGCCTCTATTCCAGCGGTATGCCGCTGGCGCAGGCCATCGGCATCGCCGGTGAGACCGTGGGAAATCGATATGTCGAGGAGCAGTTCGACATGGTGGTGACCCAGGTGCGAAGCGGCGTAGCCTTATCCCAGGCGCTCCATGAGGTGGACGGACTGCTTTTGAAGCTATCCAGCACCATTCTCGTAGGCGAGGAGAGCGGCCGACTGGACGCGATGCTCGATTCCATCGCGGCCACCCTGGAGGACGATGCAGAGCAGGCCACCAAGCGGATGGTGACCCTCTTAGAGCCCCTGCTGATTATCATTATGGCAGTCATGGTAGGTCTGATCATGATCGGCGTGATGCTTCCGATCTACCAGTCCTACGCAGCCATCGAGAATGCGTAAAAGCCAGTCATATATACAAGGAGAAAGATCATGAGTGATGCGGTCATTGTACTGAGAGAAGAATGTATCCTGATGGCGGAAGGCAAGGCCGGACGAATCCCGCGGATCACGAAGGTGCGGCGGATTTCGGTCGAGGGCTTCGGCAATACCATGGAGCAGTGGAAGAAGGCTCTTATGAGCTGTATGGAGAGCCTGACGGCGGAGCAGGTGAAGCTGGTGCTGCCGGCCTCCTACTCCACGGCGCGAATCAGCCAGATTCCCTTCAGCAAGGGAAGACAGCTTTCGAAAATCGCCGAAAATGTCATGCAGGAGAATGAGAGCGAGGGCATCGCGGACTATGCGGTGGTGCAAAGCGATAAGAAGCAGGGCATGAGCCTCTGCGTGGGCAGCACCTCCGAAAAGTATCTGAGCAGCCTGACCGCTATGACGGAGGAACTGGGAATAACTGTAAATTCCGTCACCGTTCCGCTGGAGGGGTATCTCCGCCTCCTGTCGGAGCTTCGGGAGTGCCGGAACCGTACTGCCATCTATCTGCTCTTCGAGGACAGCAGCGTGACCAGTCTCCTCTATCGGGACGGTATCTATCAGTATTCCACCAGGAGCCGGATCTTCAGTGAGCGGGGAACCCTGGATTTCGGGACGGAGATCGTCCGGAATATCTCCGGTATCCGCCAGTTCTATGCGACCCTGCAGGCCGATGCGCCCATCACGGATGTCTACTATGCCGGCTGCGCTGCCGATGATTTCGAGGCAGGCCTCGACGGGATCCATGCCATGAATCTGGAGGTGCATCCTCTGGAGGTGAACCTGCCCTTTGACGCTGCAGGAAAGCCGGGCGACTGGCTCGCCTGCATCGGTGCCATGACGACCGGAAAGAAGAATATCAATCTCTACGAGCAATGGCTCTCCGATCAGAAGAGTGAGACTGGGAAGAAGCTGCATTTCGGAAAGGAACTCATCGCCCCGGCGGTGACCCTGGCAGCCTGCCTGGTGCTCTTCCTCGGTGTGACGATCTGGAACGGCCTCACCTCTGCCCGCATCCGAAGCGTCGAGAACTGGATCGAGGACGCTTCCGTGCAGGAGGAATACACCAGGGCAAATGAGCGGAAGACTTACAGTGCGGCGCTGGCGCAGAGCATCAGTCAGGTGAAGCGTCTGGGAGAGAATCTCGCCACGTATCCGGAGCTTACGGACAGCGTGATTCGGGAGATCGAGGACGTCAGCGGCCGGGATATGGATGTGAAGATCCGTGGTCTCAATATCGAGACCGGCACCCTGACCTTCAATGCCGTCAGCCGTCAGGTCATCGACATTCCGGGCTATGTCAGCAAGCTGAAGGCCACAGGACTCTTCGAGACGGTCAACTACACCGGCTATACCTATGGAGAGAATGAATATACCTTATCGCTGTCCTGCGTTCTGGCGGCAGCAGAGAACGGGGAGGTGGAGTAGATGAAGCTGGAGATGGATTTGAAGCCGGGAGATGTGCGGCTTTTGAAGGTCTTGGGCTGTGTTCTGATTCTGGTGCTCTGCATGCAGCTTTTGATTTATCCGGGGCTGAATAAGCATGTCGAGCTGGATGCGACCCTCCAATCAAAGACCATGCAGAAGGAAGAGATGGAGGAGACCATCGCGGCAGCTCCCGCGGTAGAGGAAAAGATTGCCGGTCAGGAGGAGACCCTGAATAAAGCGAAGGAGGAATATTCCGACCTTCTGGAAAATCAGGAGGTGGATGAGCTTTTGACCGGCATCGTCCTGAATCACAGCCTCTTCCCGGTATCCTTAAGCATCGCCGAGACCGAGGATGCCGTGCCGGATGCGTATTTCCTGTCGGCGAAGGCGAATACCGCAGCATCGGACGCAGAGGAAGCGACGCAGAGCGGTCTGGATACCGCCGCGGCGGAGCTGGACGGCACGACGGAGGAGGATTCTTCCGCCGATACGGCTGTGACGCAGGTCTATACAAAGTATGTACACAGTACGGATGTGAGTCTGACCTTGAGGGGCAGCGAGGAGATGATCCGAAGCTTCTTAAATGATATCGCAGTGGATCATCCGGAGCTTCAGGTGCGCTCCTTTACGATTCAGGAAGGCACCTATCTGAATGAGAATCTGCAGTCGGTGGAGACCACCACCTGCAGCTGCGTCATCGCAGTCTATACCTGCGGTGATACGTCCGGTACAGGAGAGGAGACGGCACAGTGAATACGAACTTACGAATCGGAGACGTCTTAAAGGAAAAAGGCTATGTCACAGACGAGCAGATGAATCAGGCCCTGGCCTATCAGAAGGAACACCGGGACATGCGTGTGGGTCAGATCCTGCGTGAGCTTGGCTTCGTGACCGAGGAGCAGGTGCTGGATGCTCTGGCGAGCCGTCTGCAGCTTCGCATCGTGGATGTGGCGCAGCTGCCCGTGGATGTCCATGCAGTGGCCATGGTCAGCCGGGATCTGGCAGAGAAGAATCTCCTGCTTCCCATCAGTGTGCAGGATCATCATATGGTATTGGCGGTGAATGACCCGCTGAATTATTTTGCCTTAGAGGAGGTACGCCAGCAGACCGGCTGTCAGCTGGAGATCTGTCTCTCCGAGGAAGCGCCCCTTCGAAAAGCTATATCCTATTATTACGCAGAGGTCAGCGCCCGCCAGGCGGCCAGCCAGGCCAATGTGGGCTTCACCACCACGGCGGCGGATGAGCTGGAGATCGAGGATCTGGAGAACAGCGACGATGAGGCACCAATTATCCGCCTCCTGAACAGCCTTCTGGAGCGGGCTATCAAGACCGGCGCCAGCGACATCCACATCGAGCCCTTCGAGGCGGAGACCCGGGTGCGGATGCGAATCGACGGCGTCATCATGGATTATGTCACCATTCACCGGAACATCCATGCGCCCCTCATCGCCCGTATCAAGATTCTGGCGAATCTGGATATCGCCGAAAAGCGTGTGCCCCAGGACGGACATTTTCGCGTGAAGCTGGATGAGGGCAATGTGAACATCCGTGTATCCGTATTGCCTACGGTATTCGGTGAGAAGGCTGTGCTCCGTATTCTGGCTTCGGCGGCTCATCTCGACCATGCCGACCATTTCGGTATGGACGAGTTCAGCTACAACCAGTTTGCACCCATGCTGAATTACCCGAACGGCATCATTTACATCACCGGCCCCACCGGCAGCGGTAAGTCCACCACCCTCTATATGGTACTGGATTATCTCTCCGGGCGGAAGGTGAATATCTCCACCATCGAGGATCCGGTGGAGAAGAATATCCCCGGCATCAACCAGACCCAGGTAAATGTGACAGCGGGCATGACCTTCGATGTGGGACTGCGCGCCCTGATGCGTCAGGACCCGGATATCATCATGGTAGGTGAGACCCGTGACGGCGAGACGGCGGGAACATCTGTTCGAGCAGCTATCACCGGACACATGGTGCTCTCCACCCTGCATACGAATGACGCGGTGTCCAGTATCGTGCGCCTGCAGGACATGGGCGTAGAGACCTATCTGGTGGCGAATTCCCTGGTGGGACTGGTGGCTCAGCGACTGCTTCGGAAGGTCTGCCCGAACTGTGCGAAGGAGATGGAGACCACCGAGCAGGAGCGGCTGTTCTTAGGACAGGACGTGAAGAAGATTCACCGCGGCATGGGCTGCTCCCATTGCAATAATACCGGTTACAGCGGACGAATCGCGATCCATGAGATTCTTCCGATCAACAATGAGATCCGCCGGATGATCGTGGATCACGAGACGATAGAGGAGATTACGAAGTATGCAGTCCGGCATCAGCATATGCGAACCCTGAAGGAGAGCGGTCTGCTTCTGGTAAGGGAGGGCGTGACCACGCCCGAGGAGCTGATGAAGATAAGCTATGGAGAATAAGTAGTACGATGGCAGATATTTATGAGATTATCCGGGACGCCCGTGGAAAAGGCGCGTCCGACATACATATTTCCGAGGATATGCCCCTGTGGTACCGCATCAACGGCCGCCTGCAGGCGGCTTCCCTGCAGCCTTCCTGCGAGGAGGTAAAAAGTCTGCTTTTGTCCCTCTTAGATGAGCGGCATCGGGCGGTCTTTGATGCGGGAGAGGATGCGGACTTTTCTCTGGAGACACCGGAAGG
>CAVKIR010000125.1:4874-5446 GCA_963656395.1 Prevotella sp. CAG:279 | reverse complement strand
GCGTGCATGGCTCCCTCCACCTCCGCCGACATACAGATATCCGGCTTGCCCATGCTCTGGGAAATGATGTCATGCACCAAAGTATTCAGGCGTTCCTTGTTCGATGCGCCTAAGATATCCCGATATTCCTTCGGAATATCAGCCTCCTCCAGAATACCTGCCCGAATGGCGTCATCGGTATCGTGATGGATATAGGCGATTTTATCGGAAAAGCGCACCAGCTTTCCCTCCAAAGTGGAGGGGTGCCCGGTGGTTCGATGGTTTCGGATGCCATCCCGCACCTCCCAGGTCAGATTCAGTCCTTTTCCATTTTTTTCCAGCTCTTTCACGACCCGAACACTCTGCTCATAATGGGCAAAGCCCCTGCTGCAAAGGTCATTTAAGACCCGTTCGCCCGCATGCCCGAAGGGCGTATGACCCAGATCATGGCCCAGGGCAATGGCCTCGGTCAGATCCTCATTGAGGCGCAAAGCCTTCGCCATAGTTCTCGCGATCTGTGATACCTCCAGGGTATGGGTCAGGCGGGTGCGATAGTGGTCACCCCGGGGCGTCAGAAAGACCTGTGTCTTATG
>CAVKIR010000125.1:0-4864 GCA_963656395.1 Prevotella sp. CAG:279 | reverse complement strand
AGTGGAGAATCCGATCCCGATCTCTTTGATAGACCGGACGGATATCACAGGGCGCTTCCTCCCGATCCCGTCCCCTGGAATTCCTGCTTAAAGAAGCATAGGGACTTAGATAATCGCTTTCCCATTGTTCCGTGCTTTCACGTATGGTCATACCTTCACCTCTTTCGGAACCCTGCTGCAGCATCGTTTTTCGTTTTCCTCTATCTAAATGATTCTGCGTGTATGTTTAATTTCCTTTTTTCGGACGAACTTTCTGCTTTTGAAGTCTCGAAAACTCCTCATCCGATACATAATGCCCGTCTCCCACCAGCTGCCAGGGTCTGGGCAGAATCTTCGGATAGTTCTTCTTCCCCACGATATGCGCACGCATATAGGCGAACAACGCCTCCTCCCCCTGCTCATCCAGAAGATGCAGAAGATGCTCCAGAAGCGCCCGGGTCTCGTCGTGGATCATATAGGAATCCTTTCCTTTTTCGTAATATTCCAGCGGTTCGTGGTGATTGTAATGTCCCTTATTATAGATCTTGGATGCAGCCATCCGATCCATCATCATCTCAGCCACATAGCGATTTGGCATCTTCATGCCGGTCATGCCCTTCACCGGGCCCACGCTGTAATCGATCCAGTATTCATAGTGGTGTTTATTCCGACCCTTGTGATGCAGCCAGGCTGCGGAATAGCCTTTTGCTTCCCGCTCCGCGTTATTCGGGCTTCGATAGCCCTGGTAATATCGGCAGCCCGGGATAAATTCCGTGGGCGTATATTTTGACATGTCATGAAGCAGCCCCTGTCGGTAAAGTCCGATCCGAAAGCAATGCCGCATGACCATGATTTTATGTTCTGTAATCGTACAAAAATGTTTCCAGGCTTTCATTTATCTTTCCTCTTCCGCTGTCCTCTGAGCACCAGAATGGTTCGTTCCGGAACAGTCACACTGCGCTGTTCTGCAAGCGCCTCTTCCCTGCCCTCCGGGAAGATGCCGTCCGTACCCTCGGCTCCGGTATCCAGGGCTTTCATCCAGACCTGATCGCCGGGAAGCTTCGGAAGTGCGAATTCATGAGGAATCCAATGCATATTGTAGGCCACATAGAAGGAATCATCGCTCTTCCTTCCCTCCGTGTTGGCCGCCACATACTCCCCCGCATAGAGGATGCCGACGCTCCGGCTGTAGTTCTCAAAATCCCCAAGCCAGGCCCGTTTTCCATGATAAGATACATCGGGGTGGCCGCAGGAGAGATAATCGGTCTGTCGAAGCTCTGCTTCCTGGTGAAAGACGGGGTGGCTTTTCCGAAAGGCAATCAGGCGGCGCACATATTCTTCCAGATATTCCCAGTTCTTTCCCGGTTTCCATTTGATCCAGGAGAGCTCATTATCCTGACAATAGACATTGTTGTTGCCGGACTGGCTGTTGCCGTGCTCATCACCGCCGTACAGCACCGGTACGCCCTGCCCCAGATACAGCATAACCAGGGCATTTCGCAGCTGTCGGGAGCGAAGCTCCAGCGTCTTTTTCCTGCGGCTCGGTCCCTCCTCGCCGCAATTCCAGCTGTAATTGTAATCGGTGCCGTCCCGATTCTCCTCACCGTTGGCCTCGTTATGCTTCTCATCGTAGGATACCGCATCCAGCAGGGTAAAGCCATTATGACCGGCCAGATAATTCATCACTGCATGAGAGCCCGGATTCTGTCGTTCCCTCCAGATAAAGGCCGGAATCATCCCTTCATCTCCCTTCAGGAAGCGGCGGATGTCCATCAAAAAGCCATCGTGATACTCTGCCAGATTGCGGAAGGAAGGAAGCACCCGTCCATCGTAGATCTCATCCAGTCCAAAGCTCTCAGACATAATTTTGGTATGGCTGAGAAGGGGTTCCTGCGCCAGAGCCTCCACGGGCGTATGATCCCGATTTACATGGACGCCGTCGATGTGATATTCCAGCACCCAGTAGCGGATGCAGTCCAATACCCGGGCCGTCTGCATGCCCTTTGGGAAATAGAATTCCAGCACCAGCTCCATGCCGTTTTTGTGAAGCTCCCTGACCAGTGTCTTCAGCTCCCGCACCGGATCCCCGGATGCCGCGTAGGACGCCTTCGGTGCAAAATAATAGCTGTCCGTATAACCCCAGTAATTCATCAGGGGTTCCCCCGCCTTTCCTCTTCTTCGGACAGGCGGACGCTTCTCATCCCAGCTCTCTGCTTCTGCGAATTCATAGACAGGCATCAGCTCCAGCTGGTTAATCCCCAGTGACTTCAGATAGGGTATCTTTTCCTGCACGCCGGCAAAGGTGCCTTTGGCACGGACACCGGACGAAGCATGCCGGGTAAAGCCTCGCACATGGGTGGCATAGGCTATAACATCCGTATAAGGGATCTGTAAGGGCAGGTCACCCTCCCAATCGAAATCATCTGAGACAATACAGCCGCGCAAAGCCCCTTCTCCTGCCGGAGCCTGCCCCCAGGTTTCCCGTCCGGCGATACGGCGGGCATAAGGATCCGTCACGACACTGCCGGCGATACGGTAGTTGTATTCATATTTTTTAATCGGAAGACCTTCGATCTCGACGGAACGCAGATCGCCGTAGCGGGAGCTGTGTTCCATGGGAATCTCGATCTCCGCTTCCTTACTCCCTTTTTTATAGAGAAGAAGTGCGCAGTCCTTTTCTGCCGGTACAGCGGCAGTAAAGCTGATCCACGCACCCTGGCGTTCGATGCCGGGGCGGTGATAAGCTCCTGTTTTTATAGAGTATCGAAATGAGCGATCCGTGGTTTTCATGCGGCGTGGATCCTCCTTTTTTTGATTGTCAATTATGGTTCGGGTGTCAAAACACACGAACTTTTGGTTACACGAATTGTTCCGTGCTTCGCACTCCCACAATTCTACTTCAATTCGGATTCTCGCGGGGCTTTCGCCCCACTACATCCTCATTGAAGTGCGTGTCATAAAGTCATTCCTCCACCGACATGCAAGCATGTCGTGGACTCAGACTTTTGACACTGTAACCAATTATGATGATTATAGCAGATTTTTCCCGGACAGGGAAGAGGGGACGGGGTATACTTACTGTTCTGCACTCTCGAATTGAAATTCGGCACTGTAGGGAACACCGTCCACATAAGTGATGATCCGGTAAGCGTCCGCGTCATAGTCCAGGTCATAATCTGCCAGGTTCAGTTCCTCATCCTGAGCCATACCGGGCTCCAGTGTCACTGTGGTATCCTGCCCTTCCGGATCACTCTTTCCGGGTACCACACACCAGTCTTCCCCGCATTGTACCTGCAATTCCATATTTGTATTATAGGAAATAGGTGTCTCACCGATGTTCCCGATTGTGACTTTTACCACTTCTGCATCCCGGGCAATCACCGGACTGGAGACCAGAATCTTTACGCTCTCGGTCTCGTCCGTCACATTTTGCTCCGGAGCTTCCGTGTCCGCATGGTCGTTCTCTCTTCCGCCTGCCAGTAACACACCGGCACAGACGCCTCCCACCACCAAAACAGTCAGGATGCAGACAGCAATCTTGTGTAGGCTGCAGACAAATTTTCGCCTGGTACCGGTGCTCTCTGTAGATTTTTCTTTCTCCTCCCGGCTTTCCGGTGCGGACAGATTGAACAGCATGCGTAAGCTCCTCCCGAATGTTCTATATATACTATAACGCATTTTGTCTGCAATTTGCCACAGAAAATGCAAGATTCACAAAAAACCGGCATGTAAATGCCGGTTTTTTTGTTCTAAATGATACATGGTTTGTTTATGCTTCGGTGCTGTGGATATCATGGGGATGGCTTTCCTTCAGAGATGCGGCTGTGATTTTCGTGAAACGGCCTCTCTGCTTCAGCTCCTCAATGGTCGGTGTTCCACAGAGTCCCATACCGGAACGCAGTCCACCCAGCATCTGGAAAATGGTATCCTCTACGCTTCCCTTGTATGCCACACGACCCTCTACGCCCTCGGGAACCAGCTTCTTTGCTCCCTCCTGGAAATAGCGGTCCTTGCTGCCATTCTCCATAGCTGCGATGGAACCCATGCCGCGGTATACCTTATATTTTCTTCCCTGGAACAGCTCAAACTCGCCCGGTGCCTCGTCACAGCCTGCGAACATGCTTCCCATCATGCAGACACTCGCACCTGCGGCAATGGCCTTGGTGATATCTCCGGAATACTTGATACCGCCATCGGCGATCACCGGAATACCGTACTCCTTCGCCACCTCATAGCAGTCCATAATCGCACTGATCTGCGGTACACCGATACCGGATACGACACGGGTGGTACAGATGGATCCCGGTCCGATGCCGACCTTGACTGCGTCAGCGCCTGCCTCAATCAGCGCTCTGGCTGCATCGCCGGTGGCGATATTGCCTGCGATCAGCGGCAGCTCCGGATAGGCTTCCTTAATCATCTTCAGACAGCGAATAACATTGGCAGAATGTCCGTGGGAGGAATCCAGCACAATCACGTCTACCTGAGCCTTTACCAGAGCGTCCACGCGCTCCAGCACATTGCTGGTAATGCCAACTCCCGCGCCGCAGAGCAGTCTGCCCTTGGCATCCTTTGCGGAAAGCGGATATTTGATCTGTTTTTCAATATCTTTGATGGTAATTAAGCCCTTCAGATTGAAGTCGTCGTCTACGATGGGCAGCTTCTCTTTTCTCGCCTTAGCCAGGATAGCCTTGGCTTCCTCCAGGGTGATGCCTTCCTTTGCGGTAACCAGTCCCTCAGAGGTCATGGACTCTTTGATTTTCTTGGAAAAATCTGTCTCGAACTTCAGGTCACGGTTGGTGATGATACCGACCAGCTTGCGTCCCTCGGTAATGGGTACACCGGAGATGCGGAACTTTGCCATCAGCTCATTAGCATCCGCCAA
>CAVKIR010000124.1:1418-5474 GCA_963656395.1 Prevotella sp. CAG:279 | reverse complement strand
ATACACTCCAGATCAGATAGAGCAGCAGCGGCAGGCAGGCGATAAAGGGATAGTGATACCGCATCTTTACCACCGGGCCTAAGAGATTCGTGAGGAAATAGCCGGTAAAGGGCGCCATCACGATGAGCCTTCTTCCCTGCCGCGCATAGAGCAAAAGCAGGAGGGTAAAGAGCCAAAGCCAGGTATAGATACCCAGATTAAAGGTCGCCGCAACAATCGGAACTTTCTGGAAAGAAGCTTCATTTCCGATTTTTCTGTAAAATTCTGAAAGAGCCGGAAGCTTCGATTCCATGGTCACATCCACGTCCTCCCGGAACTCCTTGCAATAGTATTCAAAATAATCTCTTCCCGACGGATTGTCCTCGATGGTATCGCCCGGATACCAGTAGCCGAAGGTTCCCGCCAGGAACGAATCGATATACATCTTCTTGTGGGTCATTCCTACGCTGACCCAGGTCTTCAGGAAAGGCATGGGGTTCTCCGCGAATTCGCTTCCGTGGAAATAGGCCTTTACCGGATCGGCGAAACGGGACATATAGGTGTTCAGGCCCTCCTCGTCGATCATGGCGAGGATGCCCTCTCTCTGCTCCTCTGTGAGGCCCTGGTAATCCAGATTGTATACACGAGCTGCAGACTGCATCAGGACACTGCACATCTCCCTGGCGTCGCCCGGTTCGATATTCAGGGCGCTGTAGACCGGTCCCGTGTAAATGCCGTAAAGCCCCAGGCAGATTGCGAAGAGAACCAGCAGCCTCTTCCAGTATCTGCGGAAGACCCACAGTAGGAAGGGAATGCAGAATAAAAACATATGCAGACCGTTATTGCGGAATGCATACAGGAAAAAAACATTGATGCAGAACAGGATCTGTCTGCGCCGGGAGGCGAAGAATACCTCCGGGTACTCTGCCATCCGCAAAAGCTGTACCACAAAAACCGCGAAGACTGCGGTAAAAATCGAATCCTTGGTGGCGCACAGAGCCATCAGGCTGTTCACCGGGTGAAAACCCAGGAATAGAAGCGCGCCGATCCACAGCCATTTCGGTGCTTTCTTCTGCCGCAGGTACAGACAGACGTCCGCATATAAGGCGGACATGATAATCATCTGAAGCAGAGAGTAAAGCAGCGCTCCGGTCTGATTGGAGCCGGTCAATGCCCGGCCAATCTGTCTCGTAATCCACAGCATAGCCGTATGGAGAATCGGGTGATGGGCCGTCCAGGCGTGGTCGGCCACCGCCGCCAGCTGCCAGCCGCAATCGTAGGAGAAGATGCCCGGCCAGGAGGCCAGAAGCACCGGAACCCAGGATAAAAAGAGCACGGCAAAGCAGAACCAGTAAAACCTCCGTACCGGAAAGCGGTCGGCAATAAAATAAGCCGTCGAACCTGCCTCTGATTTTCCCGGCAGCCCCGCCAGACCTCGCAAGCCTGCGCTCACGCAGATCGTGAAAAAAGGCGTCAGACAGAGGAAGGCCGGAAGCACCTGCGGATTCCAGATCGTATCGGTATAATTTAACGAAAAGCCCCAGCTTGTACACGCAGCGAACAGCATGCCGCCCGCCGCGCCGTAAGCAAGGAGCCTTACGCTTACCGGTTTTTTCAGAAACTGTACGCCCACAGAAGCGAAGGCACCGAACATCAGTACGACCGTCACACTGTTGGAGAACATGGTATTCTCTGTGCGGATCCCGTACAGCAGATGGATCCCGCACACGGCCAGGAAGGCCGCAAGTACCGCTATGCTGTTCCGTGTGATCTGCTTTTTGTTCAAGTCTCTCTCCTAAAGAATTCCTTATTTAATCGTATAGTCGGAGTAATCCAGTGAAAAGTTCGGGTTGAAATACGGGTCTCCCGCATCCAGATCCGCCTTCCACTTGCTGCGGAACAGGTCCACCTCCTGCTGGAAGCGCTTCTGCTTCTCGCCCTCCTCCATACCGCGGGTCTTGGACTCGTAGTGATAGAGCTCCGCAAAGGGCGTAAATACATTCAGATAGCCGGCATGACGGAGCTTCAGGCAGAAGTCCACGTCGTTGAAGGCCACCCGGAACTCCTCGTCCAGACCGCCCACCTCGTCATACTGGGCACGGCTGACCAGAAGGCAGGCGCCGGTCACGGCCGTCACATCCTGGGCGTAGCACAGACGTCCCATATAGCCTAAGTGCATCTTGTCATCCTTGTAATGGGTATGCCCCGCCGCCCGGTGGGCGCCGAGACCGATGACGATGCCCGCATGCTGGATCGTATTGTCCGCATAATAGAGCTTCGCGCCGACCGCAGCCACATCCGGCCGCTGGGCGTACATCAGAAGCTCCTCCATCCAGTCACGGGTGATGACCTTCATATCATTGTTCAGGAGCAGCACGTATTTACCGTTCGTAAAGGTCACGCCGAAGTTATTGATCTTCGCATAGTTGAATTCGCCCTCGTACTTGACGATCCGAATCTTCGGATTGTGCTCCAGGGCCTTGTAATAATCAAAGATCTCCTTGGTCTCGCTGTTATTCTCCACGATGACGATCTCATAATTCTCGTAGGTGGACTTATTTACGATGGACTCCACACAGCGGGACAGGTCTTCCATATGATCCTTGTTCGGAATCACGATGGAGATCAGCGGCCGCTCTGTGAGCGGATAGCGGATCCGGAAAATGGTCGGGAACGCCCGGGTGCTCTCCACCTTCGCGTCCATGCCGTAGACATCCATGATATGGTCATGCACGGCGCGCTTGGCCGCGTCCACCGCATAGGTCTTCGCATTGATATCCTGAGCCACGCTGGCCTTATGGGAACGCCAGTAGTACAGAGCCTTCGGCACGTGATATACCAGCTTCGCCTTCGTGGTCAGGCGGAGAATCATGTCGTGATCCTGGCTTCCGTCATAGGCGCTTCGGAACACGCCGGTCTCGTCCAGCAGATGTCTGGAAAAGGCGGAAAAATGACAGATGTAGTTATTGCCGCGCAGGTTATCGATGGCGAAATCCGGCTTGAAGTGCAGCACGATCATGTGGTCGATGCTGTCTCCCTCGAAGGTGATCTCATCGCAATAGATGTAGTCTGCGCCCTTCTCGTTGATGACCTTGGCATATTCATAGAGAACCGCCGGATGCAGGATATCGTCGTGATCCAAGAGAGCGATATACTCGCCGGTAGCCATCTTCAGACACTCGTTTGTGTTGCCGGAGATACCCTCGTTGTGCTCCAGCACCTGATAGCGGATCCGGGGATCCTTCTCGGCATACTCTTTACAGATTTTTCCAACATAGGCATGCTCGCTGTCGCTGCCGTCCGCCAGACACAGCTCCCAGTTCTGATAGGTCTGAGCCTGCACACAGTCCAGAAGCTCCGTCAGGAACTTCTCCGGCGTATTGTAGAGGGGCGTCAGGATGCTGAACCTGACCATATTCGGAAATACGGTCTCACGCTGAGCCCTGGCCTCCTCCACACTCGGAAAGCTGGCGGTGCCGTGGCGCTTCATATTCTTGCGCTCCTGCAGCTTGCTGCGAACCTTCCGCATAATGCCCGGTATGGAACCGTAGCGGGTCAGCCGATCTCTTGTCTTCTCATAGAAATGAAGCCCTTTGCGAAGGGGTATCGCCAGCTTCCAGGCAAAGCTGCCCTTGATCCGGTCGAGCTTGAAATTCAGCTCCTCGATCTCCTTCTCGGACTCCTCGATTTTACTCACCAGAACCTCGGTCTTCTCCCGTTCTGCCTCGTAAAGCTTTTTATAATCCATCTGTTCCTGCTTGTTATCCATCATTTCTCCCATGTTGTCCTACTCCTTCGCGTTCGGATCCTCGTAAGCGTCGCAGACCTCCTCGGCCTCGCCGATCATCCGCACATGTCCCCGATCGATCCAGATGGCCTTGTTGCAGATCTCCTTCACCTGCTCGATGCTGTGGGACACGAAAAGTACCGTGGTATTGCGATCCATCATTTCCCGGATGCGCTTTTTACATTTATTCTGGAACTGATAATCGCCGACGGACAGAATCTCGTCGATGATCAGAATGTCCGCGTCTACGATGGTCGCGATGGAGAAGCCAAGGCGGGCCAGCATACCGG
>CAVKIR010000124.1:0-1408 GCA_963656395.1 Prevotella sp. CAG:279 | reverse complement strand
CCGGAGGAAAAGTTCTTGATAGGCACGTCCACGAAGCGCTCCAGTCCCGCAAAGGAGATGATATCGTCGAAGCGCTCCTCCAGCATCTCCTGGGAATAACCGATGAGGGCGCCGTTCAGGAAGATATTCTCCCGGGCGGTCAGATCGTGGTCAAAGCCCGCTCCCAGCTCGATCATGGGTGCGATGGTTCCGGTGGTCTCCACCGACCCCTTGGTGGGCTTTAGGACGCCCGCGATGATCTTCAGCATGGTACTCTTTCCCGAGCCGTTCATGCCGATAAGCCCCACGGAATCACCCTTTCGGATCTCGAAGCTTACATTGTTCAGCGCCCAGAATTCCTCGTAAAAGAGCTGGCGCTTCAGCACCTTGATCACGTATTCCTTGATGCTGTCCACCTTTTCTCTGGAGAGGTTGAAGCACATGGATACGTCTCTCACTTCTATGGCATTTTCTAACTTCATACTGCTCTCCTATATCTTCAGAATAAACTTATCCTGGGACTTCTTGAATACCAGGGAGCCGACCACCAGGGCGATGACGCACCACACGATACTCTGCACATGGAGAATCCAGGGTGCGGTAACGCCGTCCAGGACGACTGCACGGAAAATCTTGATAAAGGCGGTCAGCGGGTTCGCATTGATGATGAAGACTGCCCACCGCGGTGCGCCGTCCAGGATAGACATGGGGTAAATGACCGGAGTCAGGTACATCCAGGCCGTGGTCACCACGCTGTAGAGGTGCATCAGGTCGCGGAAGCTCACTGCCGCTGCGGACAGAAAGAGGCTCACGCCTGTGGAAAACAAAAGCACGTATAAAAGCGGAAATACGGCCAGAAGCACGGTCGGGGTCACGCGGGAGCGTGTCACCACCATCACGATTACCAGCGCAATCATGGAGGACAGCAGGTTCACACCGCTGGACATGACCTTGGTGATCGGGAACAGGTACTTCGGCACGTATACCTTTTTGATCAGCTCGCCGCTGTGGACGATGGAGCCCATGGCGATGCTGGTAGACTCATTGAAAAAGTTGAAGATAACCTGGCCGCACAGCAGATAGACCGGGAAATTCTCTACATCTCCGTAGCGGGAGAAGAAGTAGGAAAATACAATAGACAGTACCGTCATCATCAGAAGAGGATTCAGCACCGTCCATAAAAGCCCCAGCACAGAGCGTCGGTATTTGGTTTTGATGTCCCTCATGACCAGCTGGTCGATGAGGGCTCTGTATCGTACAAAAACACTAAGCAAGCTCACGGCGGTATCCTTTCTGAATCACACGGTTGATCACGGCAAGCAGCACAAAGAAGCCCAGGAATACCATGCCGAAGCGGAAAGCATGAAAGCACAGCACCTGATCGTTGGGCCGCGGTGTGGAATAATAGGCATTATTAAAGAGGAAGAGC
>CAVKIR010000123.1:0-5482 GCA_963656395.1 Prevotella sp. CAG:279 | reverse complement strand
TCGCAGGACAGTATCCGGACAGCAGCATCACGAAGCTCGGCAATTATAAGGGCGTAGAGATTGCAAAAGAAAATGTCGAAGTAAGTGATGATGAGGTGCAGACAGAGATCGATAACCTTCTGGCTTCCTACCCGACGTATCAGAAGACGGATAAGACGACGGTGGAGGACGGCGATTGGGTCAATATCGATTTCGTAGGAAAGATAGACGGAGAGGCCTTTGAGGGTGGAAGCTCCGATGAGGGCGGCTACGATCTGCTGATTGGTTCCGATTCCTTTATCGACGGTTTTGAGGACGGCCTGATTGGAAAAAACGTGGGAGACAGCTTTGAGCTGCCGCTGACCTTCCCGGAGGACTATACAGAGGATCTGGCAGGTAAGGATGTGGTCTTCGAGGTGACGATCAACGCCATCGAGGAGCAGGTGGATGCAGAGTGGAACGATGCGTTTGTACAGAAGAATACGGATTATGAGACAGTAGAGGAATACGTGGAGGCTACAAAGGCCAGCCTTCTGGAAGAGAAGGAATCCAATAAGCCGTATTATGTGATGGAGGCCATCGTGGAGGATTCCGAGTTCGACTATGCAGATTCCGATGTGGAGACCTTGGTCGATGCGCAGAAGCAGCAGTACGAGCAGTATGCCTCCTATTTTGGCATGACTCTGGAGGATTTCCTGTCGAACAGCAAGATTACCGATGAGGAGCTGCAGGACAATGCAAAATTCCAGATTGGCTGCACGCTGGCCATCGACGCCATCGGAAAAGCAGAGAATATAACGGTATCCGACGAAGAATACGAGACTGGTCTCTCGGAGTTGGCCGAGCAATACAGTGCGGATTCCGCTGAGGACTTCGAGGAGCAGTACGGCAAGACAGATATCGAGAACAGCATTCTCTATGACAAGATCCTTGACTATGTCGTGGAGCAGGCGATCGTAAAATAACCGCATAGCATAACCGAAAATGAAAAAGGAAGCCTGTATAAGTCAGCTTATACGGGCTTCCTTTTTTACAATTCAGACTCGAACCGTTGGCCTTTCTAGTTACAGGGCTACGGCATACTCATAATCCAGCATAAAGTTCGTCACGCCGTCCATGGCCAGCTCTCTCGGGTCAAGCTCAAGCTCGCCGTCGCGAACCTTATTGTAGGACACGGGCATGTACTGGTGCAGCATGTTCATCGGGATCTGATATTTACGCAGGTTCTCGAACAGCTTGTTCATAGCTTCGGTGACCTCGGGCTGACCGATGTAGTAGCGGGCGCGGTCGGAGAAGCTGTACTTTCTGGCCAGTGCCAGCTGCTTGTCGTCGCCGTGGTAGTGCTTCTGCCAGTTGGCCGGATTCTTCAGCATGACTTCATCCAGAGTCTCGATAAAGTGTGCCTGCTCTGCTTCCGGCACCAGCTCCTTCTCCATGAAGCTTAAGGCAAACAGAGCCTCGCGAAGGCCATAGGTCAGAGCCGGGCCTACCTTCAGGATGGCGATGCCGTCCCGGCACATATTTCGCAGGCTCTCAGGACTCTGGTAGTCAGCGGAATGACCCTCGAAGCATACCTCCGGGTACTCCTTCAGGGCTGTGCACAGGTCTACGGCAGCGTCGTGATCATACAGGAAGACCTGATCGTCTCCGAATTCTACGCCGGGCTGTACGACGACTGCGATGACGTCGTTCATGCCGTCCTCGATGCCTTCTTCCTTGAAGACGCGGCGGTAGGTAGCTACGGTGTCACGGAATGCGTCGGGGCTGGTGACTGCCAGAGTATCCTCAGCCTCCTGCGCACCGCCGGGGATCGGTACCTCACTTCCGATGACGAAGACAGGACGCAGCACGTCCGGCTTCTCCGCCTTCAGCTCTTCATAACCCTTCATAGCGGATTTATAAAGGATGGCACCGCGGCGGGCGATGGTCTCCGTGGAGAGAAGTCCTTCCGGATCATCGGCCACCTTCATACTGGTGTCCAGGTGAATTTTGGTGAAGCCTGCACGGGCATACTCATATACCAGCTCGATGGATTTCTCCATGGCTTCTTTTTCCGGCAGATTCTGCCAGGTCAGCGGTCCTAAGTGATCGCCGGCCAGGATCATCTGATGCTCCGGTACGCCGATTTTTTCAGCCATTTCCAGTACCATCTTATAGAAATCCTTCGGCACCATTCCGGTATAGCCGCCGTACTGGTTTACCTGGTTGGCAGTTGCCTCGATGAGTACCGGTCTGCCAAGCAGCTTTGCGCGGCGAAGTGCTGTCTCCAGTACCAAAGGGTTCGCGGTACAATAGGAAGGAATACCGGCCTTGATGCCGTTTCTGCGGTCTTCCATCATTTTCTGAAGTGGGTGTTTCATAGTGGATTCTCCTCCTTATATCAAACGTTTCATGTAAGAGATCTAATGTAGCCTTATTAGTAACTATTCAGTACAGCCCGAAGCACTAGCTGCTGAGGGCGTATGAACATGATTTGGGCGTGAGCAGTATAACGGCTTTACAGCTGCGCTTGCCCCTTGCAGTAGGTCTGTGCGACGCTGTAATCCTTTTCCAGGACTACGATATCTGCGTCATAGCCGACGCCGATGGCTCCCTTGTGGTCGTCGAGACCGAGGCAGCGGGCCGGGTTGATGGTGCAGGCGTTCAATGCATAGTTGAACGGAATCATGGCCTCCTCTACCAGGATACGGAGACCCTGGTTCAGGCGCAGGGTGGAGCCTGCCAGACCGCCGGTGGAGGTCAGATGGGCGCTTCCGTCCTCGTAGATGATGATCTCATTTCCGCCGAAGATGAATTTACTTCCGACCGGAGCTCCCTTGGCCATCAGCGCATCGGATACCATGATGGCGTAATCCGGTCCCTTGGACAGGAAATAGTTGTTCAGAGCTGCTGCGGTGGAGTGATTGCCGTCACAGATGATCTCACCGTACATGGTGCGCAGACGGTAAGCGGCGCCTACCAGGCCGTTGTCACGGTGCTTAAAGGGTGTCATGCCGTTGTATACATGGGTCATGGAACGTGCGCCGTGGGCATAAGCCATGACTGCCTGATCGTAGGTGGCTGCAGAATGTCCGATGCTGACGACCACGCCGTTTTCCGTCAGATAACGGGTCAGGGCGAAGTCCTCGTCGGTCTCGGTGGCCATGGTGATGTATTTGATATGTCCCTTGGCAGCCTCCTGGTAATGCTTGAACTGCTCGATGGTCGGCTTTACGATATACTGCTCCGGCTGGGCTCCCTTGTAGACCATATCCAGGTAGGGTCCCTCGAAATGGATGCCGAGAATCTCTGCTCCTTCGTAGCCCTCGTCCATGACCTTGGCCACATTGGCTACAGCGTTCGTCAGAACCTCCTCACTCTGGGTAATGGTGGTGGCCAGAAATGAGGTCACACCCTCGGTCACGATGTTTTTCGTCCAGTTGCGCAGTCCCTCTTCGTTGGCATCATTTGTATCGAAACCGAAGGCACCGTGGCAGTGGATATCCATAAAGCCGGGAACGATGCGGAGATCGCCATAGTCCTTGTCGGCGGGTTTACTTCCGTAAGGAAGCACTTCTGTAATCGTTCCGTTCTCGATCTGAAGCTCGGCAGCGATAAACTGATCGGCGATCCAGACCTTTTTACTTTGCATCAACATAGAAAATTCCCTCCTGTTTTATTTCATGAGTTACACGCTATCCCTATTATAGCACCTGACGAAAAAATAAATTTGCATTTTTTAGGACAAAGATTATGAGTTTTAGTACCCGTATTGTTTTTTGAATTTGCTGTGCTATATAATGGTAGCAAATACGGGAACTCCACAGGAGATAGAACCGAAACCACAAAAATCCAATATAAAATAAGGGGGAAATGAGATGACCATTTTCAATGTAACCGATGAAAAAATGAAAGAAACCTCTTCTACATTTACACTGACGGAGATCCATCAGCAGCCGTCTACCTGGAGAAAGACCTGCGCGCAGATCCAGGCATGCAAGGATGAGCTGCAGAAGTTCATCGACCAGGTCGTAAAGCAGGATGATTTCGATATCGTACTGACCGGAGCAGGCACCAGCGAGTTCGTTGGCAATTCTCTGTATCAGGCACTGAACCAGAAGTATAATTATAAGGTAAAGTCCTTCGGAACCACAGACCTTGTTCCGTCACCGGAGTGCTTCCTTTCCGCAACCAAGCCGACCATCCTGGTAAGCTTCGGACGTTCCGGCAATTCACCGGAGTCCCTGGGCGCTGTACAGAACGCGGAGGCCGTATGCAAGAACCTGTATCATCTGTTCGTAACCTGCAACCATGAGGGAACACTTTCCAAGCTGGCAGATGACAGACACAACTGCTTCGCTATCAACCTGACACCGGAGACCCATGACCAGTCCTTCGCGATGACCTCCAGCTTCTCCAATATGTACCTGGCTACTTACCTCGCCTTCAACCTGGATCACCTGGATGAGATTTGTGAGGCGGTGGAGAAGATTGCAGCAGCAGGAGAAGTATTCCTGGATCAGAACTGGACCACCGCAAAGACCATCGTAGATGAGTTTGATTTCAACCGTATCGTATACCTGGGAACCGCAAGCCTGAAGGGCGTATCGCAGGAGTCCGCTCTGAAGATGCTGGAGCTGACCGCCGGTAAGGTAGCGACCATGTTCGACACGCCGCTCGGCTTCCGTCACGGACCGAAGTCCATCATCGACGACCGTACTCTGACCGTCGTATACTTAAGCGACAATGCATACCAGAGACAGTACGAGATTGACCTGATCAAGGAGATGGGACCCCAGAGAAAGAAGAACCGCATCGTGGCAGTGATGAATACACCTTGCGAAGCAGTCAAAGGTCTGGTAGACTATACCGTAGAGATGAACATCGGTCAGTCTCTGGAGAATGTACTGCTGGGCTTCAACTACATTACCTTTGCACAGACTCTGGCAGTACTGAAGTCTCTGTCCTTAGGCATCACACCGGATAACCCCTGCCCCACCGGCGAGGTAAACCGTGTCGTAAAGGGCGTAACCCTGTATCCGTACACAGTAAAATAATTTCGGAGGAAAAAGATTATGGTAGGATTAGTGATTACCGGCCACGGCCATTTTGCTACAGGACTGGGCTCCAGCCTGCGCCTGATTACCGGCAATACAGAGAACATCGAGTATGTGGATTTCGAGGCAGACCATTCCACAGAGACCCTTGCACACAATTTAAACCAGGCCTTCGATAAGCTGAAGAACTGCGACGGTGTCCTGGTGCTTTCCGACTTGGCAGGAGGCTCCCCCTTCAAGACAGCGGTAGAGTGCAAGGTGGCGCGCGCAGATCAGAAGATCGAGGTGATTGCAGGCTCCAACCTGCCGATGCTGATCGAGGGCTCCATGTCCATGGGCATCTATGTGAATCCGCTGGATATGGCCGAGGCTCTGATTCCCACCGGAAAGGATTACATCATCCGGTTTGAGCTGACCGAGCATAACGACGACACAGAAGGGGATGGTATTTAAGTATGAGGATGAAC